>MPOY01000601.1 GCA_001896715.1 Methanoculleus sp. EBM-46 | reverse complement strand
GGAAGGCAGGATCTTGTTATGCACGCGCAGAAGAACAACGCCCCGGAGAGCGTGGTTGATGTGATCGAGCAGTTCGGCGACCGGACGTATCGCTCCGCTGCCGAGGTGAGCGAGGAGTTCGGCAGGGAGACCCGCGGGGAGAAGACCCGGCACGAGCCGCCGGCCCGGACGGAGACCGTCGCCGAAGAGCGGCCCGAGACCCGGGTGAAGGCCCCGGCCCACCTCTCCGCGGCCGACCTGCAGGTCTACCTCAAGGGGATGGATTACCCGGCAGAAAAACAGGACCTTGTCGCCCGGGCCAAAGGGAACAACGCTCCGGAGGGCGTGATCGAGGTGTTCGAGGGGTTCGGCGATAGAACCTACCGCTCTCCCGCCGAGGTGAGCGAGGAGTTCGGGAGCAAGACCCGCGGAGAACGCCGGGAGACCGTCGCCGAAGAGCGGCCCGAGGCCCGGACGAGGCCCCCATCGCGCATATCCGCGGCCGACTTCCAGGTCTACCTCAAGGGGATGGATTACCCGGCGGGAAGGCAGGACCTGGTCGCCCGGGCCAGGAAGAACAACGCCCCGGAGAGCGTGATCGATGTGATCGAGCAGTTCGGCGACCGGACGTATCGCTCCGCCGCCGAAGTGAGCGAGGAGTTCGGGAAGGTCAGGTGACAGAAATACCCGCAATTTTTTGGCGGATAGGGAGAGACGGCCTTCCCGCTCTCCCCGCACGTCCTCTTCGCCGCGGAGGGATTCCTCCCGAAAACCAGGGAAACGTTAAATAGTCTCAGCACGCATCGCCCGCTCTGCGCGAAGGTGGCGATCACCTTCGGGAGCAGACAACGAAGATGGTGATTGCAATGGCGGAGGCAACTCTGGAGCAGCAGGTGCGCAGGGGCGAGGGACAGGAGTACCTCGCATCCGAGGATATCGTGGGGAAGCGCGTGAAGAACCCCGAGGGGTATGACCTTGGCGAGATCTCAAGCCTCCGGGTAGGTCTGCCCACGGGAAGGGTGGCGTATGCCGTGCTCAGGACCGGGGGCATGTTCGGTCTCGGGGCGAAACACTTCGCGATCCCCCTCGAGGCCATCGTCTACCGGCCGGGGGACGACGTCTTTGTGGTGAACATAAGCAAGTACAGACTCGACAACGAGCCCGGGTTTACGGAGGGGGAGTGGCCGAAAGAAGCAAACTGGAACCTGATCGAGACAAGGCGGCCCGTAGGCCCCCCGAGCCAGGAAGAAGCGCGAGCCGTGACCCGGACGGAGCCTCCGTTCCGCGAGGTCGTCACGACCGAGCGGGTGGAGGTGCGGGAGAAGGCCTCCCGCGAAGAGAAACCGATAAAGGCCGAAGAGGTCGAGAAGACCGGCACGGCGGCGGAGACGAGAACCGAAGAGACCCGGCCGACGGTGGAGACGAAAACCGCGGGGGCCACCGTCGTCGAGGAGCGGTCGGAGACCCGGATGAAGGCCCCGGCCCACCTCTCCGCGGCCGACCTGCAGGTCTACCTCAAGGGGATGGATTATCCGGCAGGAAGGCAGGACCTGATCGACCGGGCCAGAAAGAACAACGCCCCGGAGAGCGTGATCGCGACGTTCGAGGGGTTCGGTGATCGGACCTACCGCTCCCCTGCCGAGGTGAGCGAAGAGTTCGGGAGCAAGACCCACGGAGAACGCCGGGAGACCGCCGTCGAGAGACCGCCCGAGACCCGGACGAGAGCCCCGGCCCACCTCTCCGCGGCCGACCTGCAGTCCTATCTCAGGGGGATGGATTACCCGGCGGGAAGACAGGACCTGGTCGCCCGGGCCAAAGAGAACGGCGCCCCGGAGAGCGTGATCGATGTGATCGAGCAGTTCGGCGACCGGACCTACCGCTCCGCCGCCGAAGTGAGCGAGGAGTTCGGGAAGATCAGGTGATCTTCCCTCCTTTTTACAGAACGAGCCTGGTCTGAACCGTCTCCCCTCCCCCGAACGTGAGGTGCCGTCCTGCGGCCTTTCCCCGGATACCGGCCCGGGCAAGGTCGGCCGGGCCGGTGAAGGGCCGCACCCTCCGTTGCACGAGGATCCGGTCGGCCCCCTTGGGCCCGATGCCGGGGACCATGAGGAGGGCGCGGCGCGGGGCGGTGTTGACGTTCACCGGCGCATTCCCGGCCGCGATGACCTCTTTTGGGTCGCGGTTTGCAAATAACCCCTCCTCGTCGAGAGCAACCCGGAGGGCATCGGGCGTGACGCCGTAGTCCCGGAGGAGGTAGTCGGCCTGGTACCACCGCCGCGCCCGCCATGCCGGCGTATCGGGGTGCACCGCAAGAGGAGTCCCGGGCAGAGCGCGAAATGCAGCAAAGTAGATCCGCGAAGGCCGGACCCGCCGGTACTGGTCGGCGACGCAGGAGAGGACCTCCGCATCGGTCTCGCCCGCCGCGCCGAGGACGAGCTGGGTGGTGTGATGCCCCGGTTTCTCTTCCGCCATCCAGGCCTGGCGCTTCAGGATGTCCTGCCGGTAGTCCTTCACGCCGGCGATTCCCCCCAGGCGGTCGGGAGACGTCGCCTCGAGGTTGATGCTGATCCGGTTTGCCACGCGGGCGGCGTCGTGGATATCCGCCCGGGCCGCGCCGGGGAGGATCTTTAAGTGAAGATAGCCGTCGTAGCCGCGCCGGCGGAGGATCTCTCCCGTCTCCACGAGTTCTTGCATCACCAGGTCGACGTCGCGGGGAATCCCGGAGCTCAGGAAGAGGCCGTCGACGAGCCCCTCCCGCCAGAAACCGAGGAAGGTGCCGGCAAGTTCATCCGGGGAGAGCGAGAGGCGCTCCCTCTGGAGGCGGACGTCGCAGTAGGCGCAATCGTAGGAGCAGGCGCCGTGGAGGAGAACTTTGAGCATCCGCTCGCATCCTTCGGCCCGGGGGTTGTAGGTGATGTGAGAAGCACCGAAGAGCGTCCGGATACACTCCCCGGAGCAGCAGAGGTCGAACCGGCTGGCAGCGGTGAGATGGCTGAGTTTCTGCTCCGCAACGGACATACCGGAAGCATCGGCCCGATAGAAGATGAGCCTGTCGGGTGCGGGGTGAAAGTGAACGGAACCTGGCGTGCAGTTCTTTCTACTCTACCCCGGGTTATACAACCGGCCTTCGGCGGCGATCGCCCGGGGGCTACGCGCGGATATTCGCGAGAACCCCGTTCCGAACGACGGGCCGGCGATATCCCCGCTGCTGCCGGGGAGAGGAAAGCAGCCTCCGGAGGGAGCCTTCGCGGCAAAAGGGGAGCCCGTAAATACCCCTCTTGAGAAACGCTATTCAATCGCGGCGCACACCATACTCCCTCCGGGGAAAGGAATATAGTCTGCGCCGGACCCTATCGTCGCCGAGGAGAGAGAAGTATGGAGGATCAACCGGCATACGATGTCGTCGTCATCGGGGGCGGGCCTGCCGGGAGCACCGCCGCCTGCCTGCTCGCGCGGTTCGGGCACCGGGTGGCGCTCCTTGAGAGAGAGACGTATCCGCGGGAGAAGGTCTGCGGGGGCTGCCTCAGCCAGAAGTCCATTCGGTTCCTCGAACGGGTCTTTGACCTCCCGGTCCCCGCACTCCACGAAGCGGGCCTGCTCGATTCGACCGGGACCGGGTATGCGCTCTACATCAGGGATAGCCGGGTCCTCGCCGGGGACCTTTCGGAGCCGCTCTACTTTACCCGGCGGGAGCGCTACGATGCCTTCCTCGCCCGGATGGCGGCGGATGCCGGGGCGGAGCTCCACGAGGGCGCAGAGGTCGTCGCCGTCGACCACGCCCGGCGCACCGTCACGACGTCGAGCGGGGACCGATACGCCGCCCGGGTCCTCATCGGGGCCGACGGTATCAACAGCCGGGTCCGGCGCTCCCTCCCGGAGAGCGTCGTCGACCGGCAGCGATGGCAGGAGAACCTCGGGTGGGCTCTGGAACTCACGATCCCGCGAACGGAGGTGAAGACGCTCGCGGACGGCGACGGCGCGATCCACCTCGACGCCGACCTTGCGACGCCGCAGATCGTCCTTGCCGCCTGCCGGTGGGGCTACGGGTGGGTCTTCCCGAACAGGGAAGCGCTCATCGTGGGGGTGGGAGGGCTGCTCACGAAGAACAAAGGCAACCAGCGCGGCCGATTTACAGAGTTCCTCAAGACCCTCGGCCTCTCGGCGTTCACGAAGAGGCGGCCGGCGGGATACTTCCTGCCGTTTGGAAACTTCATCTCCTCGCCTGCCCATGAGGGGACGCTCCTCGTCGGGGATGCCGGGGGGTTTGCAAGCCCCATCCTCGGCGAAGGGATCTTTTACGCCCACCGGACCGCAGAACTTGCCGCCCACGCCGTCGACCGCCACCTCACGTCCGGTGCGCCGGCCGGCGAGACCTACACCGCCCTCCTCGACCGCCGCCTCACACCGGAGCTGCAGGCGGAGGCGGCGCTCCGGGGCTACCTCTACGGCGGCCTCGAAGGGCGGACGCATGCGCTCCTCAAGACCTTCATGCGGGCATCGAGCACCCGGGTCATCGATGCCGTCCAGGGTTCGCGGTCGTTTCGGGGGTTCCGGCGGGACGGCGATCTCCACTCCGCCGTCTGGTGAGGGATACCTCTATCGTCCCGAGGACCGAAGAGAGCCCCGCATGAACACCCCCCGCTACCCCTCCCTCTACGAGGTCAACGCCCGCGTCCGGGTCCGGCAGATCGGCCGCCGCGCCACCCTCGACGATATCCCCGACACCTGGCTTGCAGGGCTTGCCGCCTGCGGATTCTCCTGGGTCTACCTCATGGGCGCCTGGACGACGGGAGATGCCGGGCTCCGGGTCTCCCGCTCACACGAGGAGTGGCTCAGCGGCTACCGGAGCCTGATCCCCGATATCGAGGAGGACGACATCTGCGGCTCCCCTTTTGCCGTCACCGCCTACCGCCTCCACCCGGACCTCGGAGAGCCGGAGACGCTCGAGCGGTTCCGCGAACGGCTGCACCGGCACGACCTCCTCCTCATGCTCGACCTCGTCCCGAACCACACGGCGCCCGATCACCCCTGGGTGCGCGATCACCCCGACTACTACGTCCACGGCACGGAGGAAGACCTCGCCCGCCGGCCGCAGGACTATGCCGGGGTGGATCCGGGGATCGTCCTCGCCCACGGCCGGGACACGTTCTCCGGCGGCTGGCCCGACACCCTGCAGCTCGATTACAGTAACCCGGATCTTCGGGAAGCGATGATCGCCGAGGTGCAGGGGATCGCGAGGAAGTGCGACGGCCTCCGGTGCGACATGGCGATGCTCGTCCTCCCGGAAGTCTTCCGGCAGACCTGGGGGAGGGATATGGAGCCTTTCTGGCCGAAAGCGATCGGTGCTGTTCGCGAGAACCTTCCGGAATTCGTCTTCATGGCGGAGGTCTACCGGGACCTGGAGTGGACGCTCCAGCAGCAGGGGTTTGACTACACCTACGACAAACGGCTCTACGACCGACTGCGGTGGGGCGACGCACGGTCGGTGCGGGAGCACCTCCGGGCGGATCCGGCATACCTGGATAAATCCGTCCATTTCCTCGAGAACCACGACGAACCCCGGGCGGCAGCCGTCTTTTCGCCCGACCGCCACCGGGCTGCCGCTGTCCTCGCCTTCCTCTCGCCCGGCCTCCGGTTCTTTCACCAGGGGCAGTTTGCCGGGCGCACGAGGCAGACTCCCGTCCACATCTGCCGGGAGCCGGAGGACCCGGGCGATCCGGCCATAGAAGAGTTCTACCGGCGGCTTTCTGCCTCTCTCCGGCTCCCGGCGTTCCGGGACGGGGATTGGCGGCTCCTCGACTGCAACCCCGCCTGGGAAGGAAACCCGTCCCACGGCGGCTACATCGCCTTTGCCCGGGAGAGGGAGGGAGAACGCTGCCTCGTAACCGTCAACTACGCGCCCGACAGGGGCCAGTGTTACGTCCCGCTCCCGTGGGCCGATATAGCGGGGAAAGGCATCCGGCTCCGCGACCTCATGGGGGAGGCAGCATACGACCGCGACGGGGAGAGCCTTCTTTCGCCCGGGCTCTACCTGGACATACCCGGGTGGGGGTTCCACCTGTTCGAGATCATACCAAAGGGAGGGTGACCTCCTCCCGTCAGGGGGAGGGAGGGATCTCCTGCACCGGGAACTGGATCTCCGTCAGGAGCTCGTCCTCCGATACCTCTCCGGGGTTGTTGAGGTAGAGTTCCCGCGAGGGGCCGGCGGGGATAAGACCGCGCTCGCCCATGCAGGCAAAGAGCCGCTCGTAGGCCTTCCCGACACCCGGATAGGGGCCCGTGTGGAGCACCGAGACGAACCGGCCGGCCGGAAGGGTCACGATATCGACCCGTGAGTTTTCAAGGCTGACCGGCCCGATGATCGGGATCGCGACCTCGATATCCGCATCCGTCTCCCGGTATTCCTCGTCGTGGCAGATGAATATGACCGGCCCGGCCATCCGGGCAGCGGGCCGCCGCCCGTCTTCGGGACAGACATACGTGAGTAGTTCCCCGATCAGTCTCGGGATCGCTTCGTGGTAGGTACCCCGCTCCCGGAGGCTGAGCGCACGCTGGGCAGGGACATCCTTGATGGCAGGTTCGGTGATCGACATATGGAATCCTCCGTTCAGGGGATCCTGTGTTCGCAGGACCTCTGCAATCGCATGCAGCCGTAGAGCTTCCCGCTCGGTTGCAGCGAGGCGCGCGCGAAAGAGATCGCGGATCGCTCCGGCATCGCCGCTCTCCCTGGCCGCAAGAACCACCTCGACCTCGGAGAGGTCGAACCCCAGCCAGAGCAGGTGCCTGATGCGGAGGCCCCGCTCGGCCTGGGCAAAGGTGTAGTAGCGATACCCCGTGCACACGTCTCGCGCCGCAGGGACGAGAAGTCCCCGCTCGTCGTAGTGGCGGAGCGCCTTCTGCGATAGATGGGTGATCCGCGAGAACGTACCGATAGGGATCTGATCGACCGGCATGGATACAATTCACCTGTTGGCACCGCCGGGTAATAGGCGGTCGGAGTCTCCCCCGGGGGAGAGTTTCCTCACGGTCTCTTGGTTGGACGGCGCCCGGCGTCAACCTTTCGAATGTCCCGTGCGGGCCCCCTCACCACTTCTCGATGAGGGAGAGGAGCATCTTACGGACCTGGGTGGTCAGCTCGCAGGAAGGATTGATCGCAAGCGCTTTGTCGGCACACGCAAGCGCGTGGCGGTACATGCCGAGATGATAGAGGACGCTGCACTTCATGCTCCACCCGGCGGCATACTTCGGGTCGATCGCGAGCACCCGGTCGAAGCATTCGAGCGCTTTGCGGTACTCCCCGAGGGCGTACAGGGCGCCGCCCTTCAGGCTCCAGACCCTGACGCCCTCGGGGTCGTCGGCGATGGCCCGATCGTAGCAGGCGACGGCCTCCTCGTGCCGGTGCTGCAGGAATCGGGCGTAACCGAGATCGGTCCAGGCCGCCACGAAATGGGGGTCGAGCGCGAGGACCCGCTCGTAGCAGGCGACCGCCTCGTCAAGCCGGCGCATCGCGGCAAAGACGCCGCTCCGGTTGTACCAGGCGACCGCGGAGTTCGGGTTGAGTTCCACGGCGCGGTCGTAGCAGGCGAGCGCCTCATCGAACCGGTTGCGGCGCCGATACAGCATCCCCCGGGAGACCCAGGCCGGAGCGAACTCCGGATCGATCGAGAGCGCCTTCTCCCAGCAGGCGAGCGCTTCCTGATCCCTGCCGAGAAGGTCGAGGAAGACGCCCTTGTTGTTCAACATCTTTGCGTTGGCCGGATCGAGCGCGAGCACCCGGTCAAAACACGCGATTGCCTCGTCAAACTGCCCCCGCTGGGCGAGAGAGATAGCCTTCCTGCTCACTGCGGCATCAGCATCCGGGTCCTCCCGGTCCCCGGGATCGCCCCGCCCGAAGAGTCGTTCTGCTATACCCATTCCCGACGTTCCCCCCATGGTCACGCATCTGGTAGCGGGCATACAATATAACCGTTCCCCTGCCGTTGATACCGGCGGGGCACCCTGAGGGTGTATCGGGAGGGTCAGCCGGGACGGCGGCGTGCCGCCTTCATCACCCGCGCCACCCTCTCCGCCCCGCCCGCGCGGTGGAGGCCGGCGTGCACCCGGGCATGGCAGATGCCGCAGAGCGTGACCAGGTTTCCGGGGTCGTCGTTCGTGGGGTCGCAGTCGACGTGGTGAATGTGGAGGTCCCCTTCCCCGCCGCAGACGGCACACCGGTGCCCGTCGCGCTCGAGGATGGTGTCGCGTACCTCTTTCCAGCCCCGCAGGGCGTACTTCTCGCGCGCCCGGATGGGGATCGCGAACCGCTCGCAGTGGATGCTGCCCTCGCTCCGTACGGCAAACGGGCACCGGCAGCAGAGCCGGCGAAAACCGTTCCGGTCGGGGTCGTCTCCGCAGAGAGGGGGGAGCGTGCGGTCGAACGCGTCCAGGTTCAGCTGGATGGAGGTGCTCACGGTCAGGAATAGTTGGTTGCAGGACGGCATAAGTGCTGGGAACCCCCGTCTTTCGGGTCAGAATGGCGACGATATCGCGGGGGTATCACCCCTTCTTCTCCTCTCCCTGGTAAGGCACCGGGACGTAGGCGACCGACGGGCGGCGCGGCATCGCCTGCGGGAAGAGGTCCATCAGCCGGTAGATACCGGCGGGCATGCCGGGGGTGACGGGGAGACCGAGGTCCCGCGCCTCTTCGAAGGTGATCGGGTAGTCGTGGGTCCACGTTCCCTGCGTGAGCAGGCGCGAGAGGCGGTCCGCCCGTTCGGCGTCCATCCGGTCACGGAGGAGGACCGTGACGAACTGCCGCATCTGGTTCTGGGCTTTTGCCGCGATGTCGACCAGGATGAACGTCCTATCCTCGATCTCCTCCGGCGGCTTCAACCGGGGGACCCGGAGGATCGACGCCGCCGGGTACTCGCCGATCCGGGGGTCGACCGGGCCGAGCACGGCGTTCTCGTCCATAGCCACCTCGTCGGCGGCAAGGCAGAGGAGCGTCCCGCCCGACATGGCGTAGTGGGGGACAAATATCGTCACCTTCCCCCTGTGACGCCGGAGGGCCATCGCTATCTGTTCGGACGAGAGTATCAGGCCGCCGGGGGTGTGGACGACAAGATCGATCGGTATATCCGGCGGGGTGAGCCGGATGGCCCGGAGGACCTCTTCGGAGTCGTTGATATCGATGTAGCGGAAGAGCGGGATGCCCAGAAACCCGATCCGCTCCTGCCGGTGGATGAGGGCGATGACCCGGGTCCGGCGCTCCGTCTCGAGGTCCCGGATCGCCCGCAGGCGGCGGGTCCGGACCATCTGCTGCTGGGCGACCGGCACCGTAAAGAGGAGGACGATCGCGACGATGAGGAGCACGATCCAGATATCGGACATACCGGCGGTATGGTGGGCGCTCCGGGTAAAGAAGGTTCGCCCTGCGCGATCCGTCAGGTGCCGACGAATTCGTCGATCGCCGTCTGCCGGGTGCGGCCGCCTTCAAGCGTCGAGAGCCTGACACCGATGAGCCGGACGGGCCGGCCGTTGAGGAACGGCAGGAGGAGAGCGGATGCCGCCCGATGGATTGCTTCCGGGTCCGCGGTGAACCGCGGGAGCGTCCGGGACCGGGTATGCGTCTCAAACCCCCGGTAACGGACTTTGACCGTGACGGTCCGGCACCGGAGGCCGGCGGCGGCGAGCGTGCCCGCGACGTCGTCCGCGAGGTCGGCAACAACGCCCGAGAGCATATCCGGGTCGGCGGTGTCCGCATCGAACGTCGTCTCCCGGGCGATGGACTTGCTCCCCTCCCTGCCCTGCACCTCAGCTTCGTCGATGCCCCGGGCGAGGCGGTGCATCGAGATACCGGATCGCCCGAGCCGGGCGATGAGCGCCTGGATATCGTGGCCCGCGAGGTCTCCTATGGTCCGGATGCCCATCTGCCGCAGGTCTTCACCGGTCTTTCTCCCGACGCCGGGGATCTTCTCGACCGGCAGGGGGGCGAG
>MPOY01000216.1 GCA_001896715.1 Methanoculleus sp. EBM-46 | reverse complement strand
GACAGAATATCATTCGCGGCCCTGGCGGATGCAGGCAATCTGACCGCCGTCAACGAAACCACAACCGATGAGAACGGCACCTATACCTTCACGAACCTCACTATTGGAGAGTACTATCTCGTGTTCGATCCGCCGGAAGGCTACGCCTTCACCATCCCCGGAGAGGGGAGCGAGTTCGATCCCGAGACCGGCACTGCGGGCCCGATCAACATCGTGAAGAACGATACCCGGATCACACTGAACATCGGGCTCAACCGGCCTCCGACAGTGGTGACCGCAACCGCAAACAGCACCATCGGCGACCTCGTCTGGAACGACACGAACGGCAACGGCATCCAGGACAGGGTTGAGGGAGGCATCGCCGGCGCCGCCGTCGAGCTCTACCATGCAAACGAGACCCTCGTCAACTCCACGACGACGGATGCGGATGGGGCCTACCTCTTCAGCGCCCTCCCCGCGGGCGATTATTACCTGATCTTTGGGCTGCCGGAAGGCTACAACTTCACGCCGGCCGACCGGGGGACCGACGACGCACGGGACAGCGACGCCGACCCGGCGACCGGCAGGACGGCGACCATCACGCTCGCTGATAATGACACGCAACTCACCTGGGACGCCGGGGCGAACCTGACGGCGGCACAAACCGCCACCATCGGCGACTTCGTCTGGAACGACACGAACGGCAACGCTCTCCAGGACGAGGGCGAACCCGGCGTGCCCGGGGTCACCGTCCGGCTCCTGAACGAGAACGGTTACCCGGTCCCGGGCGCGGCCGAAACCGTCGTCGAGACAACGACGGGGGCAGACGGCCGCTACGCCCTCAAGGGCATCGTCGGCACAACCTACATCGTTGAGGTCGTGGCGCCCGATGGGCTCTTCTTCGTCTTGATGAACGCCGGCGACGATACGCGGGACAGCGACGTCGGGTTCAAGACCGGCCGAACCGGACCCTTCACGCTCGTGGGCGACGACCTCACGCAGGATGCGGGGCTGACGAAATTCTCACCCGGAGCCAGGTACAACACCATCGGCGGGTTTGCCTGGAACGACACGAACGCTGACGGCGCCCGGGATGCCGGTGAGACCGGGGTGTCGGGCGTTGCGGTGGCCCTCATCGGCGCGGATGGTACGACAGCCAGGACGGCGACGACAGACGGCGACGGCGCCTACCGGTTCACCGATGTCGTCATGGG
>MPOY01000316.1 GCA_001896715.1 Methanoculleus sp. EBM-46 | reverse complement strand
GTATCCGGGTATCCCCTGCCGAAGGCGCGGGCGGGGCGGGGGCGGCGAGGTGTATGGGCATCCCTCCACGAAGGCGCGGGCGGGGTGGGGGGTGCCGGGGAAGTGTCTGGGTATCCCTACGAAGGCGCGGGCGGGGTGGGGGCTGCCGGTGAGGTATCCGGGTGTCCCTACGGAGACACGGGCGGGGTGGGGGCTGACGGCAGAAGTGCACGGGTATCCTTCTGCGAAGGCGCGGGCGGGGTGGGGGTGCCGGCGAGGAGTATGAACCCTGCTGGAGGCGCGGGTATCCGGCCGCCCGCCCCCGCCTCTAACCCCGTGGCCGGCGGTAGACGATGTGTTCGAGCACGAGGACCACGATGACGCCCACCACGAAGCCGTTTGTTATCAGGGGGCGGAGGGTTGCCGGGAACCCTGCGGCGACCGCGCCGGGCAGGAACGCCGCCAGGGTCCCGAGGAGGAGGGGGATGCCGATGATCAGCCCGTCGTCAAACGTCCTGACCGCGTTCTTCTCCTGGCCGAGCATGAGCCCTGCCGCTATCTGGGAGGCCATGACGTAGGTGAGGACGACGCCGATGACCGGCCCCGGTATGCTGCCGAGATACCCGATGGCAAGGGGCGATGCGGCCAGGAGGCCGAGCGCGACAGCGGCCGGGACCAGGGCGAACCGCGACGCGCACCCGGTGGCGGCGATGACCCCCGGAGAGAGCGAGAAGTTCACCGGGCCGATAACCCCCGTAAGGCCGGCGGCGATGTTGCCAAGGCCGGTGACGGCCACCCCGCGGTTCACCCGGCCGTCCATCGCGTCGGCGCCGAGAAGGCCGCCCACCGACTGGATGGACCCGAGGTCATTTGTAGCGAGCGCGAGGTAACAGATCAGGAACGCGGCAAGAACCCCGGCGCCGGGGACGGCAAGCGGCGCGACAAGGTCGCCGGGGAGAGCGAAGAGAGCGGTGTCGGCGGGGGGCAGGGGGACTCTCCCGAAGAGAGCGGCGTAGACCGGGGTGCCGATGACGACCGCCGAGAACGCCAGGGTCGACCGCCATATCCCCCGGAGGATGCCGTTTGCTATGAAGAGGGCGAAGGCAAACGCAAGGGAGAAGAGGAAGGTCTGCGTCGCCGGGACCGCACCGCCCCCATCCGTGATGAGGCCGAGGATGGTGGGGGCGAGCGTGAACGCGATGAGCATGAGGACGACCGCGATCACCCGGGGCGTGAAGAGGTCCTTGAGGTGCCGGAAGAGGCCGGTTGCCGCAAGCCCGGCAAGGAGGAGCCCGCCGATCAGGGTCGCTGCGTTGATCGCCCCCGACCCGGCATCAAGGCTCGCGAGGATGCCGATCAGGAGAACCGTCGCCGGCCCGAGCACCAGGGGAAGTCTATGCCCAAGGTATATCTGCGCGAGCATCACCAGGGCGACGAGGAGGAAGAGTTTCTGGAGATAGGGGATGGCCGGCCCGCCGGTATCGAGGCCGGCCACCACCTTGCCGATGATGAGGATGATGGGGACACTCACCGCGAGCCACTGCAGACCGAAGATGAGGAGCGATGCCGAACCGGGGCGATCGTCGATACCGCAGGTGAACTCCATTCAGGCAACTCCGGTGAAACCGCCGGGGCCCGGGAAGGCGTTCCGGCAAATAACGGAATATTTTGTTCCCGGGCGCATAATGGTTCTCATCTCAGCGCAAGAGTATCCATCGGGGCGGCCTCTCGTCGCATGGGCCGGTCAGCCGCCTCCACCAGAACCGGTGGTTTGATGCCCCCGGGCCGGGAATTGATATGCATGACTTCATCCGGTCATGCGGCTGGACTCGCACAGCCCGGCGTCATGAGGGGGCGTCGGGCGTGAACGCCGTCGAGGTCCGGGACCTCTCGCGGTCCTTTGACGGCCGCGATATCTTAAACGACGTCTCGTTCACCGTCGGGAGCGGGGAGATCTTCGGCTACCTCGGCCCGAACGGCGCCGGGAAGACCACCACCATCCGTATCCTGCTCGGCCTCCTTGCCCCCGGCGCGGGCGACGTCCGGGTCCTCGGCCGGGACCTTGCCGCCGACGACGACGCGCGGGCGCGGGTGGGGGTGCTCTTCGAGAACAACGGTCTTTCCGACCGGATGAGCGCCGTCGACAACCTCACGTACTACGCCGGGCTCTACGGCGTCGACGACCCCGCGGAGCGGATCGACGACCTCCTGGCGCTCGTCGGGCTTGCCGACCGGCAGAACGACCCGGTCGGGACGTTCTCGACCGGCATGAAACGGAGGCTCGGTATCGTCCGGGCCATCCTCCACCGGCCCGATATCGTCTTCTTCGACGAACCGTCCTCCGGGCTCGACCCCGGCGCGCAGAGGATGGTCCGCGACCTCATACTCGAACTCTCCCGCCGCGAGGAGATGACCGTCTTTTTAAACTCCCACCACCTCGACGAGGTCCAGCGCATCTGCACGTCGGTCGCAATCCTTGCCGGCGGGCGGATACGGGCGTTCGACTCGGTGGCGCACCTCACCGGCGCGTCGGACCGCCCGGTCGTGACGATCGCCCTTGCCGACCGAAACGACTCCGCCCGCGCATCGGAAACGATCGCCCTCCTCCCGTTCGTTGCCGGGTGCGAGACGGACGGCAACAGCCTCCACTGCACCCTTGCCGACCCGGGAGCCGCCCCGGACCTCATCACGGCCCTCGTCGGGGCCGGCTACCGGATAGAGGAAGTCCGGCGGTCGTCGCGGTCGCTCGAAGAGATCTACCTCGAATACGTCGGCCGGACGGAGGGCACCCCATGAGCACGTTTCGCATCATCGCCGGCCGCGAGATGAAACTTGCCCTCCGGAACCGGAGCGTCATCATCACCGCGCTCATATTTGCCGTCTGGTTCCCGGTCATGTCGGGCGTCGGTATAGCCTCGGGCGCCGGTGGAGATGCCGCGGTCATCGCGGGCGGCATCGCCGCGATCGTCCTCCCGGTCGGTGTCTTCATGGGCTATCTCTTCTGCGCCGATGCCTTCCTCCGCGAGAAGCGGGACGGCACCATCGAGACGCTCCTCTGCACCCCGGTCTCCCTCCGCCATCTCTGGGAGGGGAAGGTCGCCGG
>MPOY01000622.1 GCA_001896715.1 Methanoculleus sp. EBM-46 | reverse complement strand
TGCTCCCCTTCTTCCCGATGACGAGATCGATGTGGGCAACCTCCGGCCCCTCGCCGACGAGCGCTTCTCCGATGAGTAGATGTTCAAAACTAACCATGGCAGTAAACCTCCCGGGTTGTGGGATGGGGTGCGGGGAAGAAAAAGGTTGTGGAGAATGCGCCGGCACTACAGGCCGTCAAGCCTGAACAGGCCGACCGAGCCGGATTCGTACACCCGGTAGTAGCCCTCCCGGGCAAGCGTCATAGCCGGATCGTGCGTCAGCCTGAACATGCCGTCGTAGCAGAAGATAGGGTGACCCCGGATGTACTCCCGGACCAGGACGGCATCCATCCCGTGCGAACGATACGCCCCCTCGATCAGCATATCGTCGGCCGGCACGACGAACCCCGGGCCCGGGTTGACATAATTTACCACCTGGACGTACCTGTCCGCCCCGATAGCCCCGGCGCGTATGCCGCCTACCGTATCGATTGCCTGGAGTTCCGACCCCGTAAACCCGGCCCGTACGGCGCTGTTCGGTGAGAAGAGCGGGATGCCGGTATCGGCCGCCGGGCTTGCGATCATGGTGAAGGCAAGGAGGCCGACGCACGCGGCAAGGGTGAGTGCGGCGGGCATCCTGTGGGCCTTCTCTCTCCCTGCAACCAGGAGAAGCGACGCCGCGAGCGGGACGGCAAGGAGGATCTGGGAGAAGTACCACCACCGGTGTTCGATGAACGAGAGGCCCGTGATGAGCGGGAAGAAGCCGATGCCAAGGAGGATGATCCCCACCATACCGAAGGCAAACCCGTTCCTCTCCCGCCGTGCGGCCAGGTAGAAGATGCCGACGAGGCTTACGGTGAAGAAGGCGAACATGCCGATGTTGTTGAAGACCTGTTCCGGGACCGGCACGAGCCCGGGATACGCGTCGACGACCGCCGGGTTCTGGATGAAGTAGGCCCGGGTGAACCCCTGGCGGATGAGGTCGGCAAGGACCGCTATGTGCCCTGAGACGAAGTACCACCACCCGAGCATGGCGGCCAGGAAGAGCGACGCGAG
>MPOY01000620.1 GCA_001896715.1 Methanoculleus sp. EBM-46 | reverse complement strand
GAAGTGACGAAATCGCAGGCGAAACTCTCCCAGCTCTTCATGAGCAAGAAACTCTGCAAGAAGTGCATGGAACACCCATAACGCCTGCCGGACCCGTGCGATGAGGAGACTGAAACCTGGAGGATATAAATACTACAACACACGAGGATTGTATCATGAAGAGGAGCCTGCTCATGTGGGATGAGACGCTCTTTCGGGACCCTGAGGTCTTCGAGATCGACTACGTTCCCGAGCAGTTCAATCACCGTGACACCCAGATCCGGGAGCTCGCCTTTCAGGTCCGGCCCGGCCTCCGGGGAGGGCGGCCCCTCAACACCATCTGCCGGGGTCTTCCCGGGACAGGGAAGACGACGAGCGTCAGGAAGGTGTTTGCCGAGATCGAGGAGGTCACGCAGAAACTGGTTCCCATCTATATCAACTGCCAGATCGACAACACCAAATTCGCTGTCTTTTCGCAGATCTACCGGCGGATCTTCGGGCACCTGCCACCGGCATCAGGCGTATCGTTCAAACAGCTCCTGGATGCCATAGCCCGGGCTCTCCAGCGCGAGGAGCAGGTGCTCCTGGTGGGACTGGACGACGCAAACTACCTTCTCTATGAGAACGAGATCAACCACGTCCTTTACTCCCTGCTCCGTTCTCACGAGGCATATCCCGGCGTCCGGATCGGTGTCGTCGCCATCGTCAGCGATATGTCCGTCAGCCTGCAGACCGAAGTGGATGCCCGCGTGGCGTCGGTCTTCCGGCCCACCGAGATATACTTCCCGCCCTATTCGGAGGAGGAGATCCGGGGTATCCTTGGGGAGCGGGTCGTGCAGGGGCTCTACCCGAACGTCCTCCGGTCCGATCTGCTGGATCTCGTGGTAGAGCAAACGACGAAGAGCGGCGACCTTCGCGTCGGCATCGACCTTCTGAAGCGGGCGACCCTGAGCGCCGAGAAAGCGGCCCGCCGGTCCATCGAGCAGGAGGATATCTGCAAGGCTTACAAGGTCTCCCGGTACCTGCACCTTGCGTACTCTCTCCGGGCGCTCAGGGCCGAGGAGCGGGAGGTGCTCGGCAGGATCGCCGAGATGGCGATTCGTGACGACCGGGAGACGAACGCCGGAGAGGTCTATCACTTCGTCAGGGAGCATGTGGGGATCAGCTATACCCGGTACTACAAGATGATCCAGAAGTTCGATGCGATGCGGCTCTTAAACCTCCATTACCGGCAGGGAAGGGGGCGGACGCGGCTGATCAGCCTCCGTTACGATCCGGATAGGGTGCTTGAGCACCTGCGGCGGGAGCAGACAGGTAGCATTTGATAATCCTTATCTGTTCTGCCACCGTTTGTATTCTGATGAGGTTTTCCACATGCTCAGCGTAAACGAACTGGCACTGGATATTTTTGAGGAACTCTTCGAATACGCCGAAGAGTTCCATGCCGTCCCGCACGAGTTTGACAACGGGGCACGCATCGTAGACTGCGGCGTCAGCACTACCGGCGGGTACCTGGCAGGAAGACGGTTCACCGAGATCTGTATGGGCGGACTCGGCGAGGTCGACATAACGATGGGCCGGATCAGGGATGTCCCTATCCCGTTCATCGAGGTCAGCACCGACTTCCCGGCCATCGCATGCCTCGGCGCCCAGAAAGCAGGCTGGACGGTCAACGTCAACAAGTACTTCGCCATGGGCAGCGGTCCGGCACGAGCGCTCTCCTTAAAGCCGAAGCACACTTACGAAGTCATCGACTACGAGGACGAGTTCGATTATGCGGTCATCGCCCTCGAGAGCGACCATCTCCCGAATGCCGGCGTTATGGAGAAGATCGCCGACGCCTGCGACGTGGACGTGGCAAACACCTGTGCGGTCGTCGCCCCCACGGCATCGATCGTCGGCTCGGTCCAGGTTGCCGGCCGCTGCGTCGAGACGGCAGTCTACAAACTGAACGAGCTCGGTTTTGATACAAGGAAGATCACCGCCGGTATCGGCCATGCCCCGATCGCCCCCGTCAAGAAGGACGGCACGAGGGCGATGGGCAGCACCAACGACGCCACGATCTACCACGGCAGCATCATGCTGACGATGAACGCCCCGGAGATCAAGGATTATCTTGACAGGATCCCGAGCAACAAGTCCCGGGGATACGGAAAACCGTTCTATGAGATCTTCAAGGAAGCCAAGTTCGACTTCTACCAGATCGATACATCGCTCTTCTCCCCCGCCGAGGTCGTCATCAACGAGCTCTCCGAGGGGGCCGTCTATCACGTGGGGGCCGTCAACCCCGACGTGACGCTCAAATCTTTCGGGTTCATCTGAACTCATCTCTCCCCCCTTTTCCTGACCGACCCGGGCG
>MPOY01000204.1 GCA_001896715.1 Methanoculleus sp. EBM-46 | reverse complement strand
TCGGAACGACGCGGAGCCCTCCCTCCCCGATGAGGGCGAAGATTCTCGGCCCATAGAGCATCCCGATGTAGGAGAGGGCGAGGGCCACGATGATACCGAGGAAGACGGCGACGATACCCCAGATGCCCTCCGGTCCCGACGCAAGCAGGATCACCGTCGTGATCGTCCCCGGGCCGCACGAGAGCGGGAAGGCCAGCGGGACGACGGCGATGTTCTCCAGGTCCGCGCCCGAGTAGGCCTCACCCTTCGAGGCGAGCATTCCGGTCGCCACGCTGACCAGAAGGATACCGCCGGCGATCTGGAACGCCGGGACGGTGATGTTGAAGATCGTGAAGATCAGCTGACCCGTGAGGGCGAAGAAGGCAAGCACGATGAAGGCTATCTTCATGGATGTCTGGATGACCTTCATGCGCTCGCTCCCGCCCATCCTCTCGGTGAGCGCCGTGTAGACGGCGATCGTGGAGGCCGGATTCATCACCGCGGTGATCGACGCTATCGCAACCAGGCCAAACCCTAAAAAACTGACAAGTTCAGCGATCAGGTCCATATCGGATCACCACACCCTATAAACATAGAGATACATGCGCCCCGGCCCCATAGGTACCTTACGATCCTCCGGCCGCCGGGGCCGGAGAAACGTGGACCGCAGGGAACGCATCGAGGAGTTCCTGCGTCAGCTCCGCCCCAAGCGATGTCCGGATGGACTCGAGCCAGAGGAAGAACCCGGCCATGTGCGGCGTCCGCCGGCTCTCGAACTTGAACCCCCCCTCACGGCTGGGCACCATCTTGAGGTACTCCTTCTTGTCCCGGGTCCGGAGGTAGATGATCGGCCGGTACTCGGGGATATTCACCGCGAGGACGACCTTTGAGAACTGCTTCTGGATCGCATCCGGATCGTAAGTCTTCCCCTTGATCTGGATGGGATACCGGGCGTCGAGCATCCGGACGGCGGAAGGGTAGAGCCCGCCGAAGAGGACTTTTTTCACGATCGGCGGGATCTCATCCGGTGTGCCGAGTTTTTCGATGCCTTTTTGGGAGGTCACGGCAGCGACGATGCTCTGCAACCGCTCGTCGTGCAGTTCCTTGTAGTCGAACGGCCGCCGCGGGGCGATATCCTGTATCGATATCAGCTTCTCGTGCCGGATCTGCCTGGGCGGGCTCCGCTTCAGGTCCCTTGGGCGGATCAGGGATTTCAGGTCCTCGCATGTCGGGGTGGTGAGGAGGATGTTGTCGGGTTCTTTGAGGAGGCGGCGGACGACGGCCGTCCGCGATATGTCGACTGAAGAGATGAGGAGGAACGGCACGGTCGGTTGCCCGTAGAGATAGCCCAGGAGCTGCTTTTTGTAACGGATCTCCGCTTCAAATTCTTTTAAATCCGCAGGAGACGTGATGATCTCGCCAAACGTCAGCGCCCCCGTGTGGTCGACGAGCATCAGGTCGACCTCGGCGAGATCCTGCCCGTTGCCCCGGACCTTGATGTCACCGATATTCGAGTAAAAGAGGCCGTTCTGGCCAAGCTGCGCACGCCGGACCTTCGATGGGCCATCGGCGCCCCGGGCCACGACAGCGAGGATGAGGTCGGTCTTCAGCGAGAGATCGAGGATCATCTCGTAGACGATCGCTTCAAACCACCGCCCTTCCGCGGTCCGCATCTCGGGTATATCCTCGGAGAAGAGTTTCTTTCGATCCGCGGGGCGCAGGTGGCGCAGTGCCCTCATGACGATCGCTCGCGTCGGCTGGAGCGAGCTGAAGTTCTTGTTAAGCCACGTAATCATCTGTAACATTCGTTCCACACAGCCGGGTATTGGTATCGTATTGGGGACCGGATGGGTCGGAGCACTTCCTGATAGGGAGGTTATCATCCTATAAGTGCTCATAGAGTTTCCGGTCTCCATGACTATGAAATTACGCATGGTCTCACCCCACCGGGATCTTCGCCCGGCATCGCGGCGGACACCGGGAGGGGAGAACCGACCCGGCACAGGGCAGACGGCGGCGCCGGGGGATAGCCTCCAGGCCCGTCATCCGTAGCGGAGCACCTCGATGGGGTTCAACTGCGCCGCTTTCCACGAGGGAGAGAGCCCGTCGGTGAGACTCGCTCCGATACCGAGCGCCACCGCGAAGGAGATCTCGCCAATGGCAGTCGTGTTGAAGGCGGCGAACATCTCGCCGAACGTGAAGGCCCCGTAACGGCGACGATGATCTCGATGGCCGGGTGGAGCGATCGGGCTCCGAAGAGCGAAGGAGAGGAAGATCATACCACTTTCCCGTCCACGATCCGGATCGTGCGGCGGGCGTATGTAGCGACTTCCGGGTCGTGGGTGACAACGATGACCGTCTTGCCCTCCCGGTTCTCTGCCTCGAGGATCTCCATGATCGCGGTCCCGGTCTTCCTATCCAGGTTTCCGGTCGGTTCGTCGCAGAGGAGAAGATCGGGGTTGTTGACGAGCGCACGAGCGATCGCGACCCGCTGCTGCTCGCCGCCGGAGAGCTCGGCCGGCCTGTGGGTAAAGAGGGCGTCGTCGAGATGCACCGCCCGCATGACCTCGATCGCCCGGCGCCGGCTCTCCTCCCGGCCGATGGTGAGGGTGAGGGGAAACTCGACGTTCTCGACCGCCGAGAGAAGCGGTATGAGGTTGAACTGCTGGAAGATAAACCCGATACGGTCGCGCCGGAGCCCTGTGAGGTCGTCGTCGCTCATCCCCGATATGTCCTGCCCGGAGAGAGAGATCTTCCCGCCGGTCGGGACGTCAAGGCAGCCCATCAGGTGCAAGAGCGTCGATTTTCCGGAGCCCGAGGGCCCCATCACGGCGATGAACTCACCCGCATCAACGGTGAGGGAGACGCGATCGAGCGCCACGACATCGCCTGCCGGGAGGGGATAGACCTTGCTGACCGCCTCGAACCGGAGGAGGGGCTCATCGCTCACCGT
>MPOY01000084.1 GCA_001896715.1 Methanoculleus sp. EBM-46 | reverse complement strand
TCAGTATTATTTGCTTTTGAGTAGCCGATAACTCGTACCTCAATTCTCGAAATCTCTCGAGCAGATCATCTATTGTCTGTGATGGGTTGAATTGAAACAAGCGTATTGGTACCGAAGTAATGTTTTGCAGTGAATCGAGAGAATTCTCGTTAGTCGCTTTTACTTCAAAGAGTTTTCCCTGTAAGGCTTTCTCGATAAGGTTCAAATGACTCTTATTCTCAAGAGTTTTATTTGCTACACCATACGAGTCATCGTGATTATCTACACAATAAAGTATGGCTGTGGTTCTTTCTTTATCTACAATAAACTGTGCCCTTACTCCTTTCGGTAATCTGAATGAGTAATAAGAGCAATCGCTTTCACTATGAAGAAACTCCAACTTGCCGTCCTCGGCGCGGCCATTTCCGGTGTCTATATGACTACAAAAGCTTTCCCATATTTCCTTTAGATTGACCCTCAATTCTTTCGATCTTTCCACGGCCGCTTCAACACAGAATCTGCCTTCAATCACCAAAGCAGTGTCACCACCAGATTTGCCGCCAGAACGAGAAGTCCCACGAAAGCCCAAAGCCTGTTTTTGAGATACAGTTTGTTTCCAATAACCCACTGGGCTTGAATATCCTTCGTAATGGACTCCTTCTTTTCTTCCATCTTTCTTGTGCTCTCAGAGATCACCTTCAGCACATGGCGCTCCTTAAGTTCCAGTTCTTCATTGAACTGCTCGACGCTCTGTTTAGTGGATTCAAGTTTCTTCTGTTTTGAATCTATTATCGAAAGAATGTCGTTAAGTGTTCCGATCTTTTTGTCCATGAGATCATCGAAATCATGGGCACGATTTATCTGTTCTTTGAAGCTCTCTAGATCGAAATTATTCGTCTCCGAAATGATTGAGTTCAGTTTATTTAACGATTCGACACTTGCAGAACCGAGCAAGTTGTTCAGATTCTTCGATACTCTCTCGAAAGAATCCTGACATTTATCTAGTTCAGCAATAAAGCTTTCAAGCGTCTTTTTTCGCACTTCAAAGTGAGACAGCTTATTATCCAG
>MPOY01000454.1 GCA_001896715.1 Methanoculleus sp. EBM-46 | reverse complement strand
GTAGTAGTGCAGGTGGCCTTCGCCCGGGGCATTCGGCTGCCCGGTCGGCTCGACGAGCGTGAAGTTCGTCAGGTTCACCTCGACGGTCACGTTCCCGGCAGGGATGCTCGCGCCTTCCTCCGGCGACGTGATCGTGACGTTCACGCCGGTGGTCTGGTTTGCGGTCTGGTTTGCAGTCTGGTTGGTCGCGTTTCCTTCCTGGGCGACCACCCCGGAGAGGAGCGCGACGCACCCTATCGCAAGGGTGAGGATCAGGAGTCTCAACAATCTCGTCATACGGGGCGGGGAGATGGAAGCATGCATGATATACCTTTCGGAAGGTTGCACCTCTCGCCCCGGAGAGAGCCTGCCGGCGGAGATCCTCTGCTGTACGGGCCCGGTTCTTCGGTGGATAGGGTTAAGTAGGGGCCAATCGTATCGGCGCTTATGATACGCATAAAAAGGATCTACGAAGAGCCATCGGCAGACGACGGGCTCCGGGTTCTCGTCGACCGGCTCTGGCCGCGGGGGATATCGAAGGCGAGGGCGCAGGTCGACCGGTGGGAGAAGGATATTTCACCGACGACCGAACTGCGCCACTGGTTCGGGCACGACCCGGCAAAGTGGGAGGAGTTCCTGCAGCGCTACCGGGCCGAGCTTGAGGATAAGAAGGAGCTCCTCTCTCAGCTTCGCGAGGAAGCGGATGAGAGGACCGTCACGCTCCTCTACGCCGCGAAAGACGAAGAGCACAACAACGCCGTGGCGCTGAAGCGGTATATCGAGGAAGGATAGGCCGCACCGATACGTTCTTCATGGTCCCGGCTCAGTCACCCGCTCATGACCATGGAGAGCAACAGGATATCCTACCACGACTCGGCCCGGACCGTCTACGAGCGGCTCAAAAAGGACGGCATGTCGAACGTCTGGGACCGCTACGAGGCCCAGGGGCTCGGCGGCGACCCCGACCGGCGGTGTGCCTTCTGCCAGGCGGGGGCACGCTGCGACTTCTGTTCGAACGGCCCCTGCCGGGCCGACGCAACCCGGAACTGGCGGGGGGTCTGCGGGATCAGCGTCGACGGCATGGCGATGCGGATGATGCTGCTCCGAAACGTCATGGGAGCATCGAACTACCACTTCCACGCGGCGCAGGCGGTCAGGACCCTCCGGGCGACCGCCGAGGGCAAGACCCCCTTCTCCATCGTTGAACCGGAGAAACTCCGGGCGTTTGCCGGCCGGCTCGGTATCGATACGACCGGGAGCGATTCTGATGTCGCCCTCAGGCTCTGCGACTTTGTCGAGGAGGACTTCCACCGGTTCACCCACGAGCCGAGCCGGATCGTGGAGCACCTTGCCCCGCCGGAGCGAAAAGAGGTCTGGAAGAAGCTCAACCTCTTCCCGGGCGGTATATACGGGGAGACGATCGTCGATACCGCCTCGACCCTCACGAACGTCGACGGCTGGTTTGCGAGCCACGCCATGCGGGCGATGCGCCTCGGCGTCGCGATGGCCTACCAGAGCCAGATCGTGCTCGAGTACATCCAGGATATCCTCTACGGCATCCCCCGCCCGCACCCCATGCGGGTCGACCTCGGGGTGCTCGACCCCGACTACGTCAACATCCTCCCGAACGGCCACGAACCCTTCCTCGGGTTTGCCCTCATCGACCTTGCCCGCACCGGTGAATGGCAGGCAAAGGCGCGGGCGGCGGGGGCGAAAGGCCTCCGGATCATCGCGAACATAGAGACCGGGCAGGAACTGATCCAGCGCCGGGAGATGGACGATGTCTTCTACGGCTACACGGGGAACTGGATCATGCAGGAGGCGGTGCTTGCCACCGGGGCGGTCGATGTCTTTGCGGCCGATATGAACTGTTCGCTCCCGCTCGATCCCCTCTACGCCGAGAAGTACCACTTCAAACTGATCCCGGTGAGCGAGGTCGTGGTCTTCGAGGGCGGGGGCGAGCGGCTCGATTACGTCCCGGAGGAGGCAAAGGAGCAGGCGGAGGCGCTTCTTGATATGGGGATCGAGAACTTCAAGGAGCGGCATAGCATGATAGAGCCGATCCGGGGCCTCCCCGTGCGGGAGGCGGTGGTCGGGTTTGCGCCCGAGAGCATCGTTGCGGCGCTCGGGGGGAGCCTTGATGCGCTGCTCGGAGCGATCAAGGACGGCACCATCCGGGGCATCGTGGGGCTTGTCTCCTGCACAACGCTACGGGATACCGGGCAGGACGTCCATACCGTCGCGGTCGCGGAGAGACTGATCGCCCGCGACATCCTGGTCCTCGGGATGGGCTGCGGGGTTGCGGCCCTCCAGGTCGCCGGGCTCTGCTCTCCGGAGGCGAAGGAGAAGGCCGGCCCGGGGCTCAAAGGGCTCTGCACGGCGATCGGCGTCCCGCCGGTGCTCGGATTCGGGACGTGCACCGATACCGGCCGGTGCGCCGACCTCCTCCTCTCGGTCTCGGAGGCCCTCGGCGGCGTCCCCATCCCCGATCTCCCGGTCGCCGTCGCCGCACCGGAGTACATGGAGCAGAAAGCGACGATCGACGCCCTGTTTGCGCTCGCGCTCGGCCTCTACACCTACGTCAACCCGGTCCCGACGGTGACCGGGGGGCCGGACCTCGTCAAACTCCTCACCGAAGACCTCCGGTGGATCACCGGCGGGGTGCTCCGCGTCGAGACGGATGCAGAGGCGGCGGTGGAGGGGATAGCAGGGCACATCGAGGGGAGGCGAAAGATCCTCGGGCTGTGAGGGGCGGGACGGACAGGGGGCTTCTGCTCAAACGGCCCCTTTCCGGCGAGGCGATTCCGGTAGGTCTTCGGTGCGTGCGCCCTTATATCGAGGCCCCTCTATCACTCTCTTTTGCTGTTGCACCCCCCTTTTTCAATGCACCTTCTCTGTTGCTCTTTGCGAGAGTATCTCCGGGGTCTATCTCCAGCGCGTGATCGTAGCACTGGATCACCCCGTCATAGCGGCCGAGTTCGTCGAGTGCAAAGCCTTTGCTGCCTCATATCGCGGCATACTCCGGGTCGATCTCCAGCGCGTGGTCATAACACCGGATCGCCCCGTCACGATCCCCTGAGATGTGAAGAGCAATGCCCTCGTTATACCAGTCTATCGCATCCCTTTGCTGCATGAGTTCTCTTCCTCCTTTGCCGCTGTCGCAACGTATGCCGGATAGACCACCCGGAACACCGCCAGGGTGCCAGTCGAGCAGTTGTCTGACGTTCATTCGTTGTTACCCGGCGAGCATAACCCTATCCATTACGCCGCCGGCGCATCGGGGCATCCTCGTTGAGCAACAACCATGGCAACAACTCGCATGATGAATCTGTCTCCCTCATCGGTAGTTCCCCGGAGCACTACCCACCCTGTACCCCCCTGCCCGGGCCGGCCGGACGAAAATAGTAATATACCTCCAGTGGTATCCTATCATATGAGCACGGGCGCCCTGGACTGGCTTGAAGAGCACTTTCCCCGGGATTTTTTTGACGAGACGGTTGCACAAAGAGCCCTTCGCCATCTCGGATTTAATGAGAAGCGTGCCCTCTTCTCCGACGACTACGTGCTCCAGCGCACGTCCGAGGGGTTCTGGTATGAGTTCATCGTGTACGAGATCATGCTGGAGCTCTCCCTCGAGACCGACCGGATACAGTCCATCGTGGGAAAGGGAGCCGATGCGTCGGCATACTCTGTCGGGATGCGCCCCGGGCAAAACGGGTTTTATTACTCGGAGCGAGGGAGCCTGACCGTCAGAGGAAACGGGCAGAACATCGCCGAGATGGACCTTCTGTTCGTGGACGGCCGTGGGAACATGGGCTTTGTCGAGGTGATCACCTCCGCGATGGAACTGGAGAAGTTTTATGAAGAGATCCACTACAAGAAAACGCTGCTCGCCTCTCTGTTCGGGCAGGAGACCGTACCCTTCGTCCTGGTCTCGTCGGTGGATGTCTCCAGGTACGACAGCATCCTCAGGATTGCAGAGATGCCCGACAGTCTCATCCTGATCACCAACCCCATGGAAGAGATACGAACCCTCATCTACGAGGGGTCGTTGCGGAGGCGCCCGGAGAAACCCGGCCATCACCCAAAACGGATCGATCTCACCAGTATTCGCCCGAGAAGACCCTTCGACTACAAAGAGATCCACGACCGCAACAGGGATGTGGTCATCAGAACCCTGCTCTCCTGCAGGGATGGCGGGATTGCTGTGATATCATCTGCCATCAACTCGCTCTCAAAGAAGATCATGCTGGGCACGCTGGGGGAGGCCGGCGTCAAAGCGGTGCTGCGCGACAGAAAGGTCAGGATAAAAGATACCACCCTGTATGCCGACGACATAAAACAACGGTTCAGCAGGGTGGTGATAGCGTTTGACATTCCCGCGTATACGCCCGTCATTTACTTCAAACTGAAAGAAAGGGAGGTGTACCTGAAACTCATCCAGAACGCCTCCGGAGACCTGGTGTTCCAGGGTAAGCGGACGCCTGCACCCTACATGTCGGGGTTCTACGAGTGGCTGGATGCCGATAAGCCCACGGTCGACTCCCGGGTTGCAGAGCGGTATGCCTCGCTCTTTCTGGGCACAAGCTGAACGAAAATTCCCGGGGAACGCATCTTTGAAAAAACCACACGGGATCCCTCTCATATACGCCGGCCGGCCTCCTCGCCCTCCCGAAAATCCCAGAAAACCTGTTCGCCGCGAAGGTCGTGCCCCTGACGGCAACCGCATACCTCCCGCACCCCCGCTCACGGAACAGAGGACCATACGGGGATCCCTGAGGGGACGGGCCTTAGAGAGCAGCGGCACTCTTTTCCCTCAGGAGAACGAAGGTTGGATCGTATCCGGCGCACCTGACCTTGCCGGAAAAACGAGAGGCATACTATGGAAGAAGGACCAAGGGGAGCAATCACCCAGAGAGACAGGACATCCTACGCGATCGTGCCGAGAACCCCTGCGGGAATCATCAGCCCTGAGCACCTGGAGAGCATCATCAAGGTCGTCAGGCGCTACAACATCCCCGTCATCAAGATGACGTCGGGGCAGCGGATGGCGCTCGTGGGCATCAAGAAAGAGGATGTCGAGAAGATCTGGAACGAACTCGGGATGACCGTCGGCCAGGCGACTGCGCCCTGCGTTCATTACGTCCAGGCATGCCCCGGGACGGTGACCTGCAAATACGGCAAGCAGGACGCCCTGGGCCTCGGGCTTGAGGTCGAGGAACTCTACCAGGATATGAACCTGCCGGCAAAACTCAAGATGGGAGTCTCCGGGTGCCCCCGGTGCTGCGGCGAGAGTTACCTCCGCGATATCGGGCTCATAGGGGACGCAAAAGGCTGGAACGTCATATTCGGGGGCAACTCCGGCGGCCGGCCGCGTATCGGCGACGTCGCTGCCAGGGGCCTCTCGAAAGATGAAGCTCTCGACCTCGTTCGCCGGCTGCTCGATTACTACCGGAAGAACGCCAGACCGGGAGAGCGGACCGCACGGTTCGTCGAGCGGGTCGGGTTTGACACCATCAAAAGCGATGTCCTGACCCTCGCTCCCTACATACCGCTGGACTCCATCCGGTCCAGATAAGGGGTTGCGCGGCCCCACTCCCATCTCCCCCGGGCCGCCGACTTACCCGGCGGTCCGGACCCCGCCCGGCCGGGAGACGATGCGTTGAGCGATCTGAGAATGGAGCGTGAACACCCCTCCCTCATCATCCCGGGCGCCGGGCGATCCCTGCAAAGACCTTCTTGGACGGCCGGGACAGCAGCCCCATAGTCGCGAGGCCCGCCGGCGGTCGAGAGGCCCCGCCATGGGTATTCATGGAGCGGGCCCGGATGTAACATCGGCCAGACCCTCTGTCACTCCCGGCAGGCGACCATGCAGGCCCGCGGGCGGGCACCTGCCTCGCCGATCCCGGCAAAGGCCGCATGGCCTCGTACCCGCGAGCCGGGTTATCCACACTCTTACCCGGGGATTACGCCAGGATTATACCTCTTCACGCCCCATCTTTTCCAGAGAACTCGGGTGACATCATGCAGTTCCGCGTGTTCCTGAACCGTCTCCTGCGGCTCATCGGCCGGGGAGGCCGGAGTGAGCCCGGCGCCGACCCGGACGATGCCTGCGCCCTCATCATCGACCCCTTCGCCGGCGACCCCGGTGAGGAGGTCGGCGAGGGATCGATACCGGTAGATGCCATCCGGGCGGCCTGCCGGCGGATGCACGGGGCGGCGACGAAGGGAGAACTCCTCCGCATCGCCGCCAGCGAGGTAGCGGCATTCGACCTGCGCGATCTCGAGGCGATGAACGCCGGGTTTGAGCGCAAAGTCGCAAACCTCCCCCCGGACTACCGTGACCGCCTCCTCGCAAGCGTCAGGGAGGAGATCTTCTCGGCACACCACCGCCTGGTCCTCCTCTCCCGGAACGGCAGCAATCCCGGCATGGATGAGCCTCCGGGCCCGGGGCATCAGACCTACTGGGCCATGGTGGCCGAGGCCTGCACCGCAAAGGCGCGGGAGAAAGACCCGAAGTACCTCTACCTGAAGTATCTCCTCTCCGGGTTCACCATGTTCGTCCTCAAAGAGCCCGCCCACCCGGTCGGCACTCCGTTCCCCGGCGGGCAGATCGTCGACGAGTGGGAGGGAACTTACCTCTGCCCGGTCAGGGATAAGGCCGACGACGTGGCTTTCGCCCTCTGCCCCTATTGCCCGGCGGTCCAGAGCGTTGAACCGACCTATCCCGAGATGCGGGCCCACCGGCAGAAGCGGAGGCGGCAGGAGTGCCTCGAAAACTACTGGACAAACTATAAAGGGTGAACTACCCCTCGCTTGTGCAGGGGGTCTTCCCGCTCCGCCCCTTCAACTCAGCAAAGATAAATATCACGAGAGTCCCGTATAACATTGGAGATGAGTGTTATGAAGATCGTTGATGTAGCAAAAGAACCGATCAGCAAAACCCCGCACAACGTCGACGCCCGGAAGGTCTACGACACCGAGCATGCGACCGCGGTGGTGATCACCCTTGCGCCGGGAGAGTCGTTGAAGAAGCATATAACCCCGGTGGACGTCTTCTTCTACGTCCTTGAGGGGACGGGGGTCGTCGAGATCGGCGATGAGCGCGCAGAGGTCGGGAAGGACCACCTGGTCGAGAGTCCGGCAAAGATACCGCACCTCTGGGCAAACGAGAGCAAAGCCCCCTTCAAGGTGCTCGTGGTGAAGGTCCCGCGCCCGACGACCGGGACGAGGCTGCTCTGAGGATGTAATGGTCATCGAGTCGATCCCGAAGGTCGTAGGGTTCATCTACGGCCTCCTTGCTTTTATCGCCCTCGTCGGGCTCTGGTATTCCGGCCGGTTCACCCGGCGGCGTGCGCTGCCGTTTCTGGTCATATCGGCGCTTCTCGGGTTCCTGGTATTCGCGCCGGTCTTCCCCTACCAGCTGCAGATGGTCGCCCTCCGGGATACGGTGGGCCTCGGGTCACCCATCCCTATGGCGCTCGGGGCGCTCCTTGTCTTCATCGCCCTTGCCTTCGCCTTCGGCCGGGTCATCTGCGGGCAGGTCTGCCCGGCGGGGGCTGTCCAGGAACTCATGTATCGTGTGCCGGTAGCAAAGCGCGGTAGCGCCGAGAGGCAGACGCCGGTGGTGATCCGGGCCGGCGTCTTCGTCGTCTTCGCCGTCGCCGCTCTCGGTCTCTCGGCAGACCTCCTCGGGCTTATCGGTCTACCTGCCTTCTTCCACCTCGCGGTCGGGAGCGTGTCGTTCTTCGTCTTCCTCGGCATCGTCCTCCTCTCCGCCGTCGTCTACCGGCCGTTCTGTCGCTACGTCTGCCCATACGGCGCCCTCCTCGCACCCGCTGCATCAAAGGCGCTCTTCCGGCTCAGGCGGACGGATGCCTGCATAGGGTGCCGGAAGTGTGAGCGGGCATGCCCGACCGGGGAGGCGGACCCTGCCGCCGGTCTCGGGGAATGCTACCTCTGCGGCCGGTGTACGGATGTCTGCCCGGTGGAAGGGGCGCTCGTGTATGGGCGGGCGAGATGAGAAGGGTAAATAAGCGAAGGACGCCAGAATAAAGAAGAGAGGCTGGTGTACCAGTGGCAAAAGAGAAACGTGCAGAGTTACAGGGAAAGGTTCTCCGGTTACCGGAACTCGTCGCCTACCAGGACGGGACCGTGGCGAGCAGGATGATCGTCAACAACCGGTCGGGAAGCATCACCCTCTTCTCATTCGACGAGGACGAAGGGCTCTCGGAGCACACCGCGCCCTACGATGCGGTGGTGACTATCCTCGACGGCGAGTGCGAGGTCTGGATCGCAGGCGAGACGCACCAGATGAGCGCGGGCGAGACGATCATATTCCCGGCAGATGTCCCGCACGCCCTCTCTGCCATCACACGGTTCAAGATGTCGCTCACGATGATCCGGGGGAGAGAGGACACATGACCAACGAGAAAGAAGGCGATTATTGTACTGTCTGCGGCGGGATCAAGCCGGAGGCGATCAAGATCAAGTCGGTCCTCGTGGATGGGAAGGCGACCGGCATCAACCAGCTCGACTTCATCGTCGCCGGCGTGCGGGACCTGCACCTTGCGGATGATGCCGCGATCCGGGCTGAACTCCTCCGGAGGGCCGGGGAGTTCAACTACATACCGACGAAGAAGAAAGAGGCGTACGCCGACGCCCTGTTGCAGGAATATAAGGAAGTTACCCGGTGAGGCGCCGGAGTACGCTCCCCCGCGTGAACCTTCGCGCGGGGTTCTCTCCTTTGACCCCCGCTGCCGGCGCTTGCACCGCCGAAAAGAGCACAACGATCGGGTTGGCGGTGAGCCGCTCTCCAGTGCGGCCTTCATGGCAACGTGCGAGGTGCCGGCATGCGGATGGCGGTGCGGGTACCCGGTATGAGGTGCACGGGTTCACGCTCTTTTTTGTAAAACAGACCGAGCGTTCGGTTGGAAAGCGCGGGTTTCAGGATGAAATGGTCCCGGGAAGCATCAAAAAAAGGGTCAGGCGTTGATGGCAGCCAGTGTGCCATCCTCGCGCATGAACAGCCAGTAGCCCTTGGTCGGGAGGAGTTTCTGGTTTTCACCATGTGCTCCTGTCAGACCGTTGATGAGCGCCGGCTGGTAATTCTGGTTCTTTGCGTTGTAACCGACAACAGAGACCCAGCTGTCTTCCACTGATATGAGCGATTCGTTTGCGCTCCGCGGTGTCAGGTCGGAGTAGCCGATGGCATTCCATCCCGGGGAGAGCATCTTGGATGCGGGAACCATCACCGGGTTGGTGCTGAAGTTCAGCTGCACGGTCATGGCCTCGGTCGAGTAGACCCAGTAGCCATCAAGGACCTTCAGGGTCGTATCCGCGCCCAGGGGCTCAAAGCCGTTCTCCGGGGTGTATGTGTAGATCGGCCTTCCACCGGTCTCGACATCCCTGAATACCTCAATTGCGGTGTTGTTACCTGGAGAGAGCGGCCTTGGGATGGAGACGAAGTTCCAGCCTTTGTACAGCTCGAGCTTCATGCTCTTTGCCGGCACTCCCGGCGTCACCGTCGGTGTCGGCGTGACGTTCTCGGTCGGCGTCGGCGTGACGTTCACTGTCGGCGTCGGTGTGACGTTCACGGTCGGTGTCGGCGTGACGTTCACGGTCGGTGTCGGCGTGACGTTCACGGTCGGTGTCGGCGTGACGTTCACGGTCGGTGTCGGGGTGACGTTCACGGTCGGTGTCGGCGTGACGTTCACGGTCGGTGTCGGGGTGACGTTCACCGTCGGCGTCGGTGTGACGTTTACCGTCGGTGTCGGTGTGACGTTCACCGTTGGTGTCGGCGTGACGTTCACCGTTGGTGTCGGCGTGACGTTCACGGTCGGCGTTGGCGTGACGTTCACGGTCGGTGTCGGTGTGACGTTCTCGGTCGGTGTCGGCGTGACGTTCACGGTCGGCGTTGGCGTGACATTCACCGTCGGTGTCGGCGTGACGTTCACCGTTGGTGTCGGTGTGACGTTCACGGTCGGCGTCGGGGTGACGTTCACTGTTGGTGTCGGCGTGACGTTCTCGGTCGGTGTCGGTGTGGGGAGTGTGGTTCCTGGCGGGATCAGGACACCGTCGAGTACGTAGACGGTGATGGTGTTTGTAATCTGGATATGATCCACGACGGTGACGTTGTTAATGACCAGCTGGCCGCTGTTGTTGAGCGAGACATTAACACTTGATCCTTCGACGGTCATCAGAGAAACCCTGCCGTCGGTTGCGTTCTGGCACAGCTCTGCAAGTTCTTCGAG
>MPOY01000503.1 GCA_001896715.1 Methanoculleus sp. EBM-46 | reverse complement strand
GAAGGCGCTCATGGCCGTCGATAGCGGGCAGGTGAAGCGCTACCTTGACTTCTTCGTCGTGGTGGGCCACAGCGACGAGTACATCGTCGAGGACGACTTCTGCACCTGCAGCGATTTCCTCTTCCGGGGAAGAGAGTGCTGGCACATACTTGCGGTGCGCATAGCAGAACGGACGGGGGTCTATGAATCCTACGATCTCTGGTACCAGGACGTATGGAAGCGGTGAAAGATACGCTCCAAACAACTATATCCGTTCCAGTCCTACCTCTTTGTACTACGTGATTTTCAATGCTCGAAGAAGAGTATACGCTCGATTATTTCCGATCTCAAGGATTTGAGCGGAAGGTCTGCAAGAGCTGCGGGGCGGCCTTCTGGACCCGGGACCCTGAACAGGAGCTCTGCGGCGACGCCCCGTGTGTGACGTATAACTTCATCGGCAATCCGGTCTTCAAACCTCATACCGTTGATGAGATGCGGGAGGCGTTCCTCTCGTTCTTCGAGCGGCACGGGCATACCCGCCTCGAGCGCTACCCGGTCGCCGCAAGGTGGCGAGACGACATCTACCTCACGATCGCATCCATCGCCGACTTCCAGCCGTTCGTCACGAGCGGTGTCGTCCCGCCGCCGGCAAACCCGCTCACCATATCCCAGCCATGCATCCGCTTAAACGACCTCGACTCCGTGGGGAGGTCGGGCCGCCACCTGACGCTCTTTGAGATGATGGCGCACCATGCCTTCAACACCCCCGAGGAGCGGATCTACTGGAAGGACGAGACGGTCGCCCTCTGCGACGAGTTCATCGCGTCCATCGGGGGCGACCTCTCCCGGATCAGCTACAAGGAGCACCCCTGGTACGGCGGCGGGAACGCCGGGGCCTCCGTCGAAGTGCTCATCGGGGGCCTTGAAGTCGCGACGCTGGTCTTCATGAACCTCGGGCGGCAGAAGACCAATCAGCCGCCCGTCGATGTGAACGGGGTTCCCTACTACCCGATGCGGTTGCAGATCGTCGATACCGGCTACGGCCTCGAGCGGTTCGTCTGGGCATCGAAGGGTTCGCCGACGATCTACGATGCGGTCTTCCCGGAGATGGTGAGCCGGCTGATGCGGTCGGCCCACCTCGAGAACCTCCTCGACAACCCGGAGTTCATGAAGATCATGGGGCTCAGCGCCCGGTTCGCCGGCGTGATGGACATATCCGGGACGAACCTCTACAACCTCCGAAAGAAGGTCGCCGATGCGATCGGCGTGCCCGTCGAGCGGCTGGAGCGGATCGTCGTCCCGATCGAGAAGATCTACTCGATCGCCGACCACACCCGCTGCCTCGCCTACATGCTCGGCGACTGCATCGTCCCCTCGAACGTCCGCGAGGGGTATCTCGCCCGGCTGGTGCTGCGCCGGACGCTCCGGATGATGAACGATCTCTCGATGGACGAGGATCTCGCCGACCTCGTGGAGGCGCAGATGCAGGCCGTCGGGGACTTCAGCCAGGACGTCGATGTGGTCAGGGAGATCGTGGCAAGCGAGGAGGCGCGGTATGCGGGCACGCTCGAGCGCGGGACCCGGATCGTCCAGAAGATCGCCCGGAACTACAGGGCGAAGAGCTCCCGCGTGCCCCTCGCGGAGGTCATCACCCTGTACGACTCGCACGGCATACCGCCCGAGATGGTGAAGGAGGTCGCGGCCGCCGAGGGCGCCGTCGTGGAGATCCCCGACAACTTCTACTCGCTGATAGCCGACATACACTCGGAGGCGCAGAAGGAGGCGGAAGGGGCGGATCCGCTCGCCCCCTACCGCGAACGGGCGGCCACGCTCCCCCCGACGAAGAAGCTCTACTACGAGCTCCCCTGCGAGGTCGAGTTCGAGGCGATGGTGCTCGACTACTTCGACGGCATGGCGGTGCTGGACCAGACCCTCTTCTACCCGGAGGGGGGCGGTCAGCCGTCCGATACCGGCACCCTGGTGACGTCGGAGAGCATGGTGCGGGTGGAGGAGGCTGTGAAGATCGGGGAGGTGATCCTCCACCGGGTGACGGGAGGCCCCCTGAAGCGCGGCGACCGGGTGAAGGGGATGGTGGACGAGGAGCGGCGGTTGTCGCTGATGCGCCACCATACGGCGACCCACGTCCTCCTGCACGCGGCAAAGAAGGTGCTCGGCGCCCACGTGCACCAGGCGGGCGCCCAGAAGGGGAGCGAGACGTCCCGCCTGGACGTCCGGCATTATCGGCACATCTCGCCCGACGAACTCCGGCGGATCGAGATCGAGGCGAACCGGATGGTGATGGCGGACCTGCCGGTCTACATCTGCATCGAGGAGCGGACGAAGGCCGAGCAGAAGTACGGGTTCGACCTCTACCAGGGCGGGGTGCCGCCGGGCCGGGAGATCAGGACGGTGCAGGTCGGCGCCGAGGTGCAGGCGTGTGCGGGGACGCACGTCCGGGCAACGGGTGAGATCGGGCCGATCCGGATCATCGGCGTCGAGCATATCCAGGACGGCGTCGAGCGGCTGGTGTTTGCGGCCGGGCTTGCCGCCGTCTACGCGATCCAGCGGATGGCGGATATCATCCGGGCCTCCGCCGACGTGGTGAGCGTCCAGCCCGAGAACCTGCCGGCGACGGTAACGCGCTTCTTCTCGGAGTGGAAGGAGCAGAAGAAGGAGATCGAGCGTCTCCGGAAGAGCGCGGTGGACCTCCGCATGCAGCACCTTGCGGGCGAGGTGGTGGATGGGGTCCGGGTCGTCGTCGGTCAGGTGGATGCGGCTCCTAAGGAGTTAGTTGCGCTTGCGACGAGCGTCGCCGACGAAGGCGGGGTGGCGCTCTTCGTATCGGTCGACGGAAACGTGAAGGTGGTGGCGACCTCAGGCGTGCCGGCGGTGAACGCCGCCGATATCGTGCGGGAGGTCTGCAGCATTATCGGCGGGAAGGGCGGGGGCAAGCCGACCCTTGCGCAGGGCGCAGGATCGGACGTCGCCCGGCTCGGCCAGGCGCTCGAGCACGGGCGCAGCCGTATTCTCGAAGCACTCCATGGTTGACGGTGTCGTAGTTATCCAGCCGGGCGACGAGCGGGCTCAACGGATCGCCCGGGCGATGGCGAGCCAGACGGCGAACGCGATCATTCAGGCCTTCGGCAGCGGGCCGCTGACGTCGTCGGAGGTCGCCCGGTCGATGGCGATCCCGATCACCACCGCCACCTACCATATCGATAACCTCCTGAACGCCGGTCTCATCGAGGTGATGGAGACCCGCTGGAGCGAGAAGGGGCGCGAGGTGAAGGTCTACGGCCTGGCAAACCAGGTCGTCATCATAGCGCCGCCGGAGAGCGACCTCCGGGCGGTGTTGAAGAAGTACGCAACGCTCTTTGGCATCGTCGTCCTCGCAAGCGTCGGGCTCTGGGGTATCCTCCCGGCGTTGCTGCCGGCTCCGCAGGACAGCATGATGCTGCCGGCTCCGCAGGACGCCATGATGCCGAAGGTTGCCGGGGGCGGGGAGGAGATCACCGCGTTCAGGGCGCCCCTGGAGAATGCCGCCGGGGCGCCGCCGGTCCACGACCTGGTGATGGCGTTCTTCTTCGGGGCCTGTGCGGTGCTGTTCGCTCTGCTGGCCTATGAGGTCTATTACTGGTGGCGGACTATGCCGCGGGTAGAAAAAGAGCAGGGTGGGTAACAGAGGGCCGGGGATGGGGCGGCAGGGGTCTTTACTTTCGCCCCCTGGAGACCCGTGCTTCCTCTGGTTTTCCACTCCCCGCTTCAACTTTTGCCCCGCACTTGGGGCACCGCGTCTTCTTCGGGTTGATCTCTGCACCGCAACTGTAGCACTTGGGCATGGCGTATCACCACACTATGCCTGATCGGGTTACGATACCATAAGGCTATCTCATGGTGTTCTCGGGCAGGTGTCGCGTGGGGGCCGGAACACCCGGGGAATAGGCGGGAAATGCCCCGGGCGGGGCTCAACTCCATCGGCGCCGGCCGGCCGGGTATTTATGGGGGTGCGCGGGGCCGGGGAGGAGAAATCCCTATAACGCCGCATCGCATACAGAAGAGTACGATGCCCTCGCCCGAAGTCGTCCCCCGGCTCATCCGGCAGATCTACCAGGTGCGGCCGGATCTCAAATTGCCGGAGGCGGCCATCCATGCGGTCCTCTTCGAGGTGAGGAGAGCCCTCCCCCGGGATAACCCCGGGAGAGAACGCCTTCCCTTCTATTGGTATACCCACGGCCCCTATTCGGAGATCGTCAGATCCTCGATAGAGGACCTGGAGCGCCGCGGCATCCTCCGGGAGGAGACAAAGGCCGGCAAAACCCTTCTCGTGCTGGATGCTCGTCCCGCCGCCGTGGGCTGTGTGTGCGAGGACGAACTCTGGCGTATCGTCAGGGAGATCGATCCCCTTGAGGCGTTCATCAACCGTATCTACCGTGACCACGCACCGTATGAGTTCATGCCCCGCTATCGGGTGGATTTTATCGCCTCGCTCGAGGGGTACATCGCATCGCGCCCGGAAGGCACGCTCGACCGGGGATCGTTCTGTGGGATCGACTGCCTGGAAGACGCTCTCTACGCGTGTGAGACCGTGCTCGTGGAAGAACCCCTCTTCGAGGGGTTCTTCCACGAGTTTACCGCGTACGTCTCGGGGGCCGGGAAGGCTTTTGATATTGCCAGAACGGGCGAATCGGCCGCGTACCCGGTCATCAGGGCGACATGTGCGGTCGCCCGGGATGTCTGGTGCGTGTTTGCCGGCGGGGTGCGCATACTGAGCAGGGGACACGACGACTATTACGACGGAAGGCTTGAGCGGTGGGAGCAGGAGTACCGGAAAGCCTTCTCTGCCCTGGCCCCGAAGGTGCGTGCGTATAACCGGTATATCCGGGAGTCTGCCCGTCGCACCCCCCACGGGGAACCGGACGAACGCACAACAAGGATCCTCTCCTCGCTGATTGAGGGGTACCTGCCCGGGATCACCGTCAGGAACCCCGGGGCGTTCCTTGCCGGCGAGCGGGGATGACCCGGGAAGTATATACCTCCTGCTCCCGATAGAATTCTTTGAAGAGGCATGCCCGCCACCATGG
>MPOY01000300.1 GCA_001896715.1 Methanoculleus sp. EBM-46 | reverse complement strand
TTGTGAAATCAATGACCAGACGAACTAATCAATTGTGTACCAATAAGACCGGTTTTCTGTTTCTCTCTAAGCCTGTAACTCTTTCCTCGTATGTTGACATTGGTACAGTGATGCAATAGTCTGTCAAGAACGGCTGTTGCAAGTATCTCGTCTTCAAAGATTCTGTTCCATTCCGCTTTTTGCCTGAGAATATTCAAATGTTAGTCCACAATTCCTCCCGATGCTTTTTCACATTTTCTACCGGTGTTTTTCTTATTTTACTGTTGATGTCGACACTTTTCTAAAATGCAGTTTTCGTATATACTCTTTGTCAACCATCCTGAGCATCTCCTTGTCCCCGCCTTCTTTTTGTGTAGTGCTTAAATAATAGCAGGGCGAGTCGTACTCGGGGTGGTCCATTTTTCGATTATCGTTATTCTTCTAAGTGGTCTACTTTCAGTTTACCGTTTACAATTCTAAACCCAGCCTCATAAGGTAATATAGAGAATCTATTGAAAAAAGAATATGCAATGAACCTCCCCAAAAACTCACCAAATATTAGCGGCTATTATAAAGACGAATTGGTATATACCATATTGCATAGCTGCGAAAGACGGAGTAATAATCCGATAATCTCGATTATTCTAATCTAATCACCCGAGAAGAAGCTGGTTAGTTCTTCAGATAATGATGTGGGATGCGGTATCATTCTCATAAATGGTATATACCATATTGCAATGGATCTGGGAGATACTATTGTATTTGTAGTTATAGGAGGTAGAGATGACAGTATCAGAGATAATTGCAGATTTGAAGGAAAAACGCGAAGAAATAAGAGAGGTGGTCTTTGTTGCATGCGGAGGTTCGCTGGCGGCAATGTACCCGGCCAAGTACCTGCTTGAAAGCGAAGCAAGTAATCTTAGAGTGGGGTACTTTTCGAGCAATGAGTTTGTTCATGCTACCCCAAAATATGTAAAAGAGACTACCCTGGTAATTGCGACTTCTCACCAGGGGACAACTCCGGAGACGGTTGAGGCTGCCAGAGTGGCTTCTTCCAGGGGGGCTGCCGTTATCTCGATCGCTTTCAAGCCAGACTCTCTGCTTTCTGAAGTGGGAGATTACTCGTTGGTCTATGAGTACGGTTCACAAGCCAGAGTGAGCGAAAGCAAGTCTGCACTTGTTATGAAAATTGCCTTCGAACTCCTCAAGGTTTTCGAGAACTATGAAAAGGCACAACTTGTAGAGAGCTCATTTGAAAAACTCGATGTGGTTGTCAGCGAAGCGAAAGCGCTTGTTAAAAGGAGAGCAGAGCAGTTTGCAAAAGATTTTAAGGACGAGAAAAACATCTACGTTATGGGAAGTGGTTCATCTTTCGGAGCGGCCTATGCCTATTCAATATGTATTTTGATGGAGATGCAGTGGATCAACTCTTCAAGTATTCACACAGGTGAGTTCTTTCATGGGCCATTCGAGATAGTTGACTATGAGACACCCTTCATACTTCTTGTGAGTGAGGGTAGAACAAGGGTTTTAGACGAGAGGGCTCTAAGTTTCCTCAAAAAGTATGCTCGTAGATTTGTAGTTCTCGATGCCAAAGAACTCGGTATAAACCTCATAGATGATTCCATTGTCGAGTTCTTTAATCCCCTTGTTTTCAGTAACGTGCTGAGCGTTTACTCAGAAGAACTGGCTTTGGAGCGAAAACATCCGCTTTCCAGACGCAGATATATGTGGAAAGTAGAGTACTGAGAAGAGGTGTTACGGTGCTTCGAGTTATTGGTGTAGGAGACAATGTTGTAGACAAGTACTTTCACCTGAAGAAGATGTTTCCGGGTGGAAATGCTCTAAATTTTAGTGTTTATGCACGTCAGGCTGGTGCCATCGCAGCTTATATAGGGATCTTCGGTACCGATGAAGCCGCACAGCATATCATATCCGTTTTGAATGAGATCGGTGTGGATATTTCTCACTGTAAGCAATTTGAAGGTGAAAATGGTTTCGCCGGCGTAAATCTCGTTGATGGTGAGCGGGTATTTGTAGGGGGAAACAAGGGAGGTATTGCCGGTAAAGTAGATTTTGTGCTCACTGAAAGTGATCTCGAGTATATTTCCAGTTTCGATATTGTGCACAGTAGCTGTTATAGCTTTATTGAGAAGGAACTTCCAAAACTCAAAAGCACGGGTGTTCCCCTGAGTTTTGACTTCTCCAATAGAACTGGGGATGATTATCTCAGACTAGTCTGTCCCTACATAAACTATTCATTTATGTCCTGCAGTCATCTGTCTGCCGAGGAGACAAAGGAAAAACTAAAATTCGCCATAGGGTTTGGCAATAGACTCTCTCTCGCAACTCGTGGTGCTGAGGGAGCGATACTTTTCGATGGTAGAGACTATGTAACATACGTACCGGAAAGAGTGAAGGCGATAGACACTCTTGGAGCTGGCGATTCCTTCATTACTGCGTTTCTCTTGCATCTTGCAGCCAATAATTTCGATCACAATTCCGAAGTTATCCGCGAAGCGCTTTCTCTTGGGGGAAAGGCCGCGGCAAAAACTTGCATGATTATGGGAGCTTTCGGCTACGGTAAGAGTTTCTAATCTGTCCTGAACTGCAGGACAATTTTCCGATAGGGTAAAGGAGGTAAGAAAATGCGTCGTGGACTGTTCATTCTAATCGTTTTTGCTATTCTGATCAGCACTTTTCTAGTCGCCCAGCAGGTTGAACTGAAATTTCTGCACAGGTGGCCCGATCCAATCAACCAGCCCTTCTTCGAAAATGTGGTTAAGGACTTCGAGGCTCTGAATCCAGATATAAAAGTAAATATTCAGGCCATCTCCAACGATCCCTTCAAAGAGAAGATCAAGATCGTGTTGGGGACTTCTGAAGCTCCTGATGTATTCTTCACCTGGCCAGGTGAATTCACAAACAGGTTTATAAGAGCTGGCAGGATTATGGATATCACGGATGCTCTTGTAAACACTGGCTGGATTGACGATTTTGTGTATTCTCAACTCGAACCCTTCATGTATGAGGGTCGCTTCTACGGCACTCCGTACCGAATCGATGGAAAGGTTTTCATGTATAACCGCCTTCTCTTTGAAAAGGCCGGTGTCGATTTCGTACCGGAGACATGGGAAGAACTCCTCGCTGCATGCGAGAAACTTAAGAAGGCCGGCATTACCCCGATATTCTTCGGTAACGAACAACCATGGGCTATTTCCCATTATATCGGAACTCTCAATCAGAAGTCAGTTCCCGAAGATGTATGGCTAAAAGACCTTGATCCTGCAAAAGGCACCTGGGATCATCCGGGATATGTCGAAGCTCTCAAGAAGTTTGTACAGCTGATTCCCTACTTCAACCAGTTCCCCAACGCGATAAAGCACGCAGAGGCCAGAGCAAATTTCTTCGCTGGAAAATCTGCGATGATGTATGTAGAAATAGTGGAGATTCCCTATATTTACAGAGACGCTCCCGTAGAATTCCAGGAGAACTGGGGAATGTTTGTTTTCCCTGATACTGGCGGACCCGGAAATCAGAAATATCTGACAGGTTACCCGGAAGGCTTTGTCATATCTGCAGATACGAAGTATCCCGAACAATCTCTTAGATTCCTAAAATACCTTACCGGTAGAGAGGCTGGAAGGCGTGAGTTCGCAGAAGTTGGTTATCTCAATGGAATAAAGAACCTCTTTGACAAAGATGAAGTAGATCCAGGTACATGGGATGCAGTTCAGCTAGTTCTGGAAGCAGAAGCGATGGCCAACTGGTTGGATTCCTCTCTTCATGCAAGAATATGGGATGTCTATTCCGTTCAGCTTCAAATGCTTGTAGACGGTGTTACAACACCGGAAAAGGTCATGCAAGAAGTGAGAAAAGCCGCGGATCGTGTAAGGGCAGAATTCTGATACTTTTACAGAAAACATCCGGGATGGTTTAACCATCCCGGATTCTCCGAAAGGGTGGGACCATGAGACGGAAAAGTTATATATTCTTTATACTCCCTGCCTTGATAATGATATTGATTTTTGTTTATTTCCCAATAATACAGAACTTCTACTTCAGTTTTTTCAAAATGAGTAGCTATTCGCCGACAAGGCAGTTTGTAGGATTGAACAATTACAGAATGATCTTTGAGGACGATGTCTTCTACATATCGTTGAGAAACAATACGCTTTACGCGGTGATCTCTGTCATATGCCAGGTAGGTTTTGGTATGCTGCTTGCGATAATTCTTGAAGGAAGCTTCATTGGAAGAAAGCTGAAAGTCTTTTTCAGAAACGTCTATTTCATGCCCTCTTTGCTATCTGTAACTGCCGTTGGTCTTATGTTCTATTTCATATACAACCCCAATATCGGTCTTCTGAACGGAATTCTCGAGCGAATAGGATTGGGTGACTTGAAGACAGCATGGCTTGGTAATCCAAAGACCGCTATTTATGCGGTAATTGCGATGAGTCAATGGCAATATACAGGCTACATAATGGTCCTTCTGCTGGTAGCTATTCAGAAGATTCCACATGAGCAATATGAAGCCGCAGAGATAGATGGGGCCAATTCCTTCAAGAAGGCAATCCATATTACTATACCGGGGATACGCGATATGATTACTGTCTGCACAGTAATAACTGTGATCGGTGCCTTCAAACTTTTCACGGAAATATATGTGATGACTCAAGGTGGACCGTATAACAGAACGCAGGTATTGGGAACATTTATGTACAGAGCGGCTTTTGCTTACGATGAGATGGGGTATGGTTCTGCTATTGCGGTGATAATCTTTGCCATTACTTTTCTTGCCTCTCTAGTGCAGATCAAAATCGTCTATAAGGGCAGAAATAACTAGGTAATCGGGGGGTGTATAGTATGAAATCATACCCGTACAGGAGAAAACCAGGAAGGCTTCTTGGCTCCATACTCACAAACGTTTTCATGTGGCTCCTCGTTGTCATCGTTGTCTATCCTATAATATGGATCTTCATCAATTCTCTGAAATCAAACAGTGAACTCTTTCTGAATTCATTTGGCCTGCCTTCAAAGGCAATGTTTTCGAACTATATTAGCGCCTGGAATCAAGGCCTCTCTTCATATTTCATGAACAGCATCATTGTTGGTGCGATTTCGATTATCTTTACGATAGTACTGGGCTCTCTATGCGCTTATGGAATCGCGAGGTTTGAATTTAAGGGCAAGAACTTCATCTTCTACCTAATACTCGGTGGCCTACTTCTATCACCGCAGGCCTCTCTAGTGCCTCTCTTCCGCATGTTAGATTTTCTTAAGCTATATAATACCTACTGGGCGTTGATTCTTACATATATTGCCTACAGATTGCCCTTTGCCATTTTTCTCATGCACTCGTATTTTCTCTCATTTCCAAAGGAACTTGAAGATTCGGCAAGAATAGATGGATGTGGATCATTCGCAACTTTCACAAGAATTGTCTTGCCAATAAGCAAGCCAATCGTGGCCAGCGTTTCGATAATGACGACTATCTTTGTGTGGAACGAGTTTATATTCGCGCTGGTTTTCGTTGAGGATGCAAGACTGTATACAATTCCTGTCGGTCTCGCAAGTTTCAAGGATGCGCTAAACACTAACTGGACGGCCATTCTCGCGGGTATAATTATCGCTTCAATACCGATAATTGTTCTATATATGCTCTTGTCAAAGAGCTTCATAAGTGGTTTAACCGAAGGAAGCGTCAAGGGTTGACCGGAAAACTTCAAGCAGGAGGATTGAGTTATGATTTCCGAAGAAAACAAGGTCTACAAGGAAATGATCCAGAAGGGGCTGGATCAACGAGGTGAAATCGAAAGAGTCGTTAAAGAGATTCTTTCCAGAACGAATTTGAAAAACGTGTTTTTCGTCGGCTGCGGGGGATCACTTGCAGTAATGACACCCTGTCAGTATTTATTTGAAACGTTTTCTACGATGCCAACATATATCTACAACGCTGGTGAATTCGTCGAAAGAAAGCCTATCCAGTTCACAAAAGACTCGCTTCTGGTAGTCTCTTCGTATTCGGGAAAGACTCCTGAGACAGTTGTAGCAGCAAATCTTGCAAAGCAAATCGGAGCAGTCTCCATTGGATTCACCGGAGTTGCAGATTCACCTCTCGGCAGGGCCGTCGATTATGTGTTTGCTAATCACGCGAAAACGGGAGTCACCGATTCGAAAATAGTAGTCCTATACCAGATTCTTCTCAATGTTCTCAAAGGCACACAGAGTTTCGACAAGTATGACGATTTCATCAATGCCATGGACCTGCTACCTGAGGAACTCGTAAAAGTAAAACTGGCGTCCGTAAACGCGGCGGAGAAATTTGCCAAAGAGAACAAGGACGAGAAGTATTTTATGATACTGGGTGCCGGAGCCTGCTGGGGCAACGCTTATTCTTTTGCGATATGCATTCTGGAAGAGATGCAGTGGATCACCGCCCAACCGGTTCACGCGGGTGAGTACTTCCATGGTCCTTTCGAAATTGTCACTGAGAATACCAACCTTCTTATACTGAAAGGCGAAGACGCCTCCAGGCCTGTGGTCCAGAGGGCGGAAGACTTCTCCAAGAAGTATTCAAAGAAAGTTACTGTAATTGACTCTAAAGACTACGGACTCAAAGGAATACACGAAAACCTTAGAGGTTTTTTCTCCCCACTCGTATTATCTGCTGCTTTGGATGTTTTCTCTCAAAGCATATCCAGAGAGAGAGAACATCCGCTATCCACCCGGAGATATATGGGAGTAGTCGAGTACTGAAGCGTATCCAGCAATTTCGGGTCTGCATAATGATGTAGGCCCGATTTCTTCAGGAGCGGTCCATGATAAAGAACATCGTTTTCGATATCGGTAAAGTTTTACTCGGCTATGACGGATACGACCACGTAAAGAAGACGCTAAGCGGCAGTTATGGGTGGCGCGAAGTGGCCAAAGATCTCTTTGGGAACGAAATCTGGCCCGAGGCTCTTGACAGAGGGGACATTGAGTTTGATGAAGCTGTAAAAACACTCGCGTCGAGATCTCTCTTTCCAGAGCAGCTGAAGAGATGCGCTTACTCGATAAACGATATGTATTTTCCTATCGAAAGTTCCATCGAAGCGGCAATTTATGCCAAAAACCTTGGATACAGGCTGTATATAATATCGAATTTCATGAAATACTCGATAGAGTTTTTTGTCGAGCGGTACAGCTTCTTTTCTCTCTTCGACGGTATGATAGTATCCTGCTATGAAGGTTTGCTAAAACCGGAAAGGGAGATATTTGAGCTCTTTCTTGAAAGATACGATTGCCTTGCCGAAGAGAGTATCTTCATAGACGATAAATTCGAGAACGTTTTGACAGCGAAAGATCGGGGTTTCAAGATAATTCACTTTACGGGAGAAACAGATCTATTCAAGGAATTTGATGAGCTTAGACAGGAGAATTGAATTGAGGATTGAGACGAATTTTGTCATCGTGGCTTCACTGGTCTACTTTCTTTTTGGGTTCGCAGTTATGGCTATTTTCAGTGCTTTACCTGCAATAGCCATTGATCTTGATATGAGTCACTCGATGACTGGTCTTGTTATTGCTTTGCCAAAAATCTTCTTCCAGGTTGCAGCGTTTGTCGTCGTTATCCTCTCGAAGAAGCGAAACCCTTTCAAGATAATGCTGTTAGGTCTTTTCTGCGTTCCCTTATCTATAATTTTGATCACACTCTCGAAAGAATACTTCCAATTTTTGTTAGGAAAGATACTTTTCTTCTTCGGATTTGGAGTCACAGAGATGAGCATTGTATTCGGTGTGGCGGTAATGGCATTTAGAAGAACCGGCAGGATATTAAATGTTGTACACGCCTTCTTTGCTCTTGGCTGTATCATATCACCCGGGGTAGTTTCGATCTTTCTAACCGATACTTCTAGCTGGAATACCCCGCTTTACATCCCTCTTGCAATATCCTTGATTATCATACCGTTTGCCCTCAGAATTGCCTATAAACAAGTGAGGACAGATAACGACATTAAATCCGAAAAAATAGCCTTTCCTAAAGAACTGTTTTTCTGGCTGATTATAATTGGTTGCTTTATCTATGTTGGTTACGAGAGCGGTCTCTCTTCCTGGCTATCGATTTTTGTTTACGAAGCTAAAGCAATTCTACTGAGAGTATCCAGTTTGCTTCCCTCGCTGTTGTGGATAGGGTTATTTCTCGGAAGACTTGCGACAGGAATCATTGTTGATCGTTTCGGTTTTGAAAAAACACTGGTCTCACTTACTTTTATCTCAATAGTAGGGGTTTCAATGATCGTTTTTTCAAACTCCACTCTTTTTCTGGTTTCAGGAGTTTTCATGACCGGTCTGGGCTACTCAGGAATCTTCCCAACACTTCAGGCATTGTTAGTTTCCAGCTACAAGCAGAACAGAGCGGTGATCCTTTGCGCATTCACTGTAGCCGGTTCCATGGGGGCGCTTGTGACCAACCTTCTGGTCGGTTCAATAAGCGAAGCAACAGGTCTCTTCACAGGTATGTCTTTCATACTAATTCTGATTGTGCTTTCACTCGTGTTATTCACTTTACTTGGAATCTCCCACTCAAAGACACTGCAAAGTTCTGCGAATAGAACGACATAGTAAAAGCCTTCACAAATAGAGCTTTATAGCATAAAATCTAGTACAGACATTTAGTGATTTAAAATTGGAGATGGATTTATGGAGAGTACGGACTATCTTTTGCCTAAATATTTGCAGATCAAGAACATGATTATTGAGAAGATTGAATCTAATCAGTTTGAAGAGAATTCGAAGCTGCCGTCGGAAAGGGAAATCAGTGAGAAATACGGTGTAAGCCGAATGACTGCAAGAAAAGCGCTTAAGATGGTTGTCGAAAGTGGCTATGCTTCAAGCCATGTAGGGAAAGGGACTTATGTGCGCAAACCCAAACTCATGAAGAACCTTACCGAAATCGAAGGATTTTCATTTATGGTCAGAAGACAACGCGATGGTACGATATCTTCAAGAGTACTAGAAGCCAGGATCATTGAGGCCGACAGTTTGCTTTCTGAAAAACTTAAAATACCTATTGGTGCTGAGGTCTACAGAATCATGAGGATCAGAATAGTTGATGGTGTACCAATAGCAATACAGGAATCGAATCTGCCGGTCCAGCTTTTTCCGAATTTACTAGCGCACGATTTCGGTACGACCTCCCTTTACAGAACAATATTCGAAGAGTACGGTGTAAAGATAGTATCGTCCACTCAAATTCTTGACCTTGAGTATGCCGATAAACAAAAGGCCGAACTACTGGGAATAAAGGAACACGACGCCCTTTTTCTCTTCAATAGCGTCTCTTATGATGAAAACAACAACGCGATAGAATACTGCATTCATCATATGCGCGGTGATAAATGCAGTTTCTATAATGAACTCCGAACAAGATCGTCGGCAAGTGGTAGCCTTCCCTTCAGAAAGGGTTAGACTTCTCTAATCTCTCTACTTCTTACTCGGATCACTGAGAGTGTTCTTTATGGAAAGCGTTGTAGATATATAAGCTATGACTTGAATTCTAAGGAATGATTTATCTACAATGATGGTGGCAGTCAGGGAGAAGGTAGAGACTTGGAGTCTGTCAGCCTTCCTTATGAAGGAAGAGCTACTTTGGGACAACACTCGCCTTCTTCCTGGGAGTACTTCAGGTTCAATGATAAGTTCATCCGGGGAAAGATCCTCAGGAACGCTACAACAGGGAAATCGGTACTCAC
>MPOY01000324.1 GCA_001896715.1 Methanoculleus sp. EBM-46 | reverse complement strand
GTCTCACTGAGAAGGATCCCCGCCTCCGTTGCCCGGCGGGCGAGAAAATTCACCGGAGCCGTCCATCTCCCGGGCGCGACGTTCCAGGTCAACCCGCTATCGACTGGCGAGCACCATCAACCCTGTACTCGAACCCGACAACCGGCATATCAGGGGTTGGTTCTGTTGAGGACTCAGGCGTGGTGATGATGGTGATCGGTTCGCCGTTCTCGACCTCCTCAAAATGAAGTTCAGTCACTTCTAATTTGTGACCCCGGTTGTCACCATCGATGAATTCTGTCTTGAGAGAAGATCCAGGAGACCATGGTCCGGCGGGAAGATCTCGATGCCTTCCTCGATACCATTGAGATCTTGAGCAACCCAGAGACGATTGAGCAGCGATACAGAAGAGCGAAGAAGATATCGCTGCTGGACGATTCCGGGAGATCTCTTCGATGGACGACCTCCTCGATGAGGCATCCTGAGATCCCCGGGATGATACGCCTGCCAAGAGCCTTCCGGATGTAACAGAAGAGTAACAACCGGGCTCGAAGAGTGGAAATAAAACAGGGAGGCCCTATAATCAGATCTCACCCTTCTTCTCGGCATCCCTCCGCGCGATACTGTTATGAAGTGAGAATATCTATTTACCTGTACCACAAGGAGCATACGGGTCGCTCTGTGCCGTCCTTTTTTGTGGGCTGTCCTCCGGGGACGATCGGATATGACATTTGATAATTCGGAGATCATCATCTACCAGACCGATGACGGGCGGACGAAGATTGACGTTCGGATGGAGGAGGAGACCGTCTGGCTCTCGCAGGCGCAAATGGCGGAGCTGTTCCGGACAACGAAACAGAATATCAGTCTGCACATCAACAACGCCTTTGCAGAGGGTGAACTTGAGCAGGATTCAGTTGTCAAGGAATCCTTGACAACTGCCGCAGACGGAAAAAATTACCGTACCAGGTATTACAGCCTTGACGTGATCATCTCAGTCGGCTACCGCGTAAAGTCGCTACGCGGCACACAGTTCCGCCGTTGGGCGCTGGAAGTCCTGAAAGAATATCTCAAAAAGGGCTTTGCGATGAATGACGACCTGCTGAAAAAAGCAGGCGGCGGCAACTACTGGCAGGAATTGCTGGAGCGCATCCGCGACATCCGTTCCAGCGAGAAGGTTTTCTACCGGCAGGTGCTCGACCTCTACGCTACAAGCGTAGACTATGACCCGAGAACGCCGGAGTCGCTGGAGTTCTTCAAAATCGTTCAGAACAAGATTCATTTTGCGGCGCATGGCCACACCGCCGCTGAGGTCATCTCGCAGCGAGCCAATGCCGAATTGCCTTTTATGGGCTTGACGGTTTTCTCCAGCGAACAGCCGGTAAAGGACGAAGTTGGAATCGCCAAGAACTACCTGACCGAAGAGGAACTCGCCACGCTGAACCGTATGGTGTCCGCGTTCTTCGACCTTGCGGAACTCCGGGCGATGCAGCACCAGCCGATGTATATGCGCGACTGGATAGTTGAACTGGATGATTTTTCAAAACGATACGGCAAGGGCATGTTATCCGGTGCGGGTACAGTCAGCCACCAGGAGGCACTTGAAAAAGCAGAAGCCGAGTACAAGAAGTATCGACAAAAGACCCTGGGAGACCTATCGCCCGCCGAACGGGACTTCCTCACAGGCATCAAGGAGACTCAAAAGCGACTTGAGGGCGGGAAGATGCCGAAAAAGGGCGGAAATAAAGAATAGCCGCGCGGGGCGAAAGTGGATCTGGATACACAGAGGGTCGATTCCTCCCCGGACTGAAGTCAGGGGGCTCCTCGACCCACGATCCTGAAGAGGGAACCGCGACGTACTTATGCCTTCGCAGCGACAACTGGTGATAACCGTCGGACAGAGATCATGGATGCGAATATGCAGGAAGCGGACCGGTGGCTGCGACAGGGGGAGAGGGATCTCGTCAGCGCACAGAACAGCTGCCGATCGGGCGACTTTGAATGGGCATGCTTTCAGGCGCAGCAGGGTGCGGAAAAGGCCCTGAAGGCCCTGCTGTACGCCCGGGGATACCGGAAGATCCTGACACACTCGGTCTACGAATTACTCAGAGAGGTCAGTCAGTTCGAGCCTTCGTTCCTGGAACTGAAGGGTGGAGCGAAAGCACTCGACAGCGCCTATATCATGGCCCGCTACCCGGACAGCATTGTGGGGAATCTAACACCGTCGGAATACTACGACAGGGAGGACGCCGGGGAATGCATCGAGTACGCGGACTCGATCTGCAGCGCCGCGAGGCGAGCGCTCTTTCAGTGATCGCGCAGGTCCGGGACCTTGCAGAGACGATCCGGGCACGCAGACGCACCTCCGTCATCATCCTGTATGGGTCGTTTGCCCACGGTGACTTCCACGAAGGGAGTGATATCGACCTCATCGTCGTCGGGGACTTCCGCGAGCGATTCCATAAACGAGCGGCAACCATCCTCGGTCTCACCGATCTCCCGATCGAGCCGCTCTGCTACACCGAGGAGGAGTTCGCCGAACTGGTCCGGGGCGAAAATCCGTTCATCCTCGAGGCTCTGGCCGAGGGCATCCGGGTGTGAACGATCACGGAATACATATCCCACGTGACTCCCCTTGTACCGGCACAACACATCCCCTGTCAGGGAATGCCCGACTCTTCGTAGAGTGCAGCCAACCCCTCTCCATCAAGCCGACAGTCCACCAGATCGTCGAACTGCTGCCGGGAGAGGCCGAGCTGTTCGGCCATGGCAGTATAAGCACCCGTCAAAATGGGCCGGATCACCATCGCCGGGCGGCCAAAATGAGCGAAGTACTGGGCCGGGTGACATTTTGGCGGTGCAAACGAAGATTGATAGTCCCTGCACCCATAGAGAGAAGCATATGGGTGTACCAGGAGAACACTCCATCGTCGATGAGCACGGAAACCGGGTCGCGGTGATCCTTTGCAGGAGTACGAACAACTGCAGGAAGACCTTCACGACCTTGCTGTTGTAGCGGAGCGGCAAGAAGAGTCGGCCATGGAGTTTGACGAACTCAGAAAACGGCACGAGCGATAGAAGCAGGATATGCAATCCAGGTTTTAGTCCCTGAGCTGCCCCCTCTCTCGAATAAAACGGCCCTCACCGGTACTTCAGCAGTTTCATCAAACTCTTCACGGGTGAGACCAGCCTGCCTGATGATCGCTCGCAAAATCCCTCTCCCGAGCTCTTCTCCCTGATGGATGGGGACAACGATACTCCGTCCATCGAGGTGTTGCAAAATGACATGGCTGCCATTTTGCCGGGCAAACGAAAAACCGGATTCTTCGAGCACTTTTATGGCCTTTTCAGCCCCGACAGGACCTAATCTCAACTGCCTGAACCCCCACAAACTCTCGCAACTCGTCAGGTTCGGGTGGCTCGTTGACCTCGAGGTAGAGTGAGATTGCCTCACAAAGCCGTTCCGTTAACTCTTCATAAGTCTTTGCCTGCGTAAAGCATCCCGGAAGCGAGGGTACCGAAGCGTAGTAGTAACCATCCTCGTCTTTCTCGATAAGGCAGTTGACTTTCATGCAGAGATCAATATATCCCTCCGAGGAGTAAAATGTATCTTGCGTCGCGCCATGGGCAGGAGGAACGGGCTGTTTGCAGGACCCAGAATAAGGCCCGACCATCCGGCACAAGACAGGAGATCGATTGTATGGTAGGTTTCAATGTC
>MPOY01000228.1 GCA_001896715.1 Methanoculleus sp. EBM-46 | reverse complement strand
TTCCCCGGGGAGTATCGATACAGTTGCTATTGCCATGGCAGTCGTCCTGCAGTGCGACATGCTCACCTGGATCGTATACTTTTTGTTAAGATTCTCTCTTTTTGCGAGGATAGTGATGAAAGGCGCTCCGGATGAGTGGTTTTCGATCTCTATGTCTTCGTACTCGACCGGCTCTTCTCCTGCTGCGCCGAGCGCTTTTTCCACGGCCTCTTTTGCACAGTATCGGGCGGCAAGGTGTGGCGCGGGGTCCTCGAACGAGAAGCAGTAATCCAGCTCCGCTGCGGTGAAAAACCTGCATAGAAATTTTGCATCTTTTGTCCTGTCAAGGTGGAACCTGCCCGTCTCCTCGACGTCGCAGCCGATTCCCAAAAATTCCCGCAAGGCCATGCCGCATTCCCGCCGGGCCGCCCGGTGATATCCGTACGTTCCGGTATAAAGATCTGATCCGACAGATAGTTATTATGCTTTTCCGTATGGATATTCTATCAACAACCTGTAACCAGGAATTATCCGGAGGCTGGTTACCCTGAACCCGACAGAGAGCAGCGATTATCGTACCATCAGCAACCTGCTGGAAACGAGCGGGGATCTTGCCGTCATGACGATCATCACCCGGAAAGGCTCAACGCCCCGGCTCCCCGGAACCCGGATGCTCATGACCCGGGACGGGAGACGGTTCGGGACCGTCGGCGGCGGTTTCTGTGAAGCCGATGCTGTCCGGGCCGCAGAAGGGTGTCTCGCCTCTAAAAAAAGTTGCATCCTGCGGTATTCCTCCGTCCCCGGATCGATACTGCCTTCCGATATCATCTGCGGCGGATCGCTTGAGATCCTTGTCGAGTACCTCCCTGCCGATCCCTATCACACCCGGCTCATCGGCGATTTCGTACGGCTCCGGAGCCTGCGGCAGACCCCGGTGATGATCGTGCCCCTCCCGGATGGCAGCGAAAGCGGTCGGGTAAGGTTCTTCATCGATGCAGACGGGTTGGCCCGGGGGATATACCCCGCGATTCATCATACGCAGGTGCTGAAAGCCGCCCGGGAGATGAAACGGCCGGATGTCTTTCAGGCCGGCGGGATGCGGTTCCTGATCGAGCCCAGCCCCTTAAAAAGCCGGCTTGTTATCTGTGGTGCCGGCTACATCGCAGCAGAGATCGCTCCTCTTGCATACCACCTGGGATTTGAGGTATCCGTGCTGGATGACCGTGAGGATCTCCTCAGTGCGGACGTGTATCGTGGAACGGAACGGATACCCGTTACGTCGTACGAATCCTGCCTTCAGGCTCTGCCCGTGGATTCGGCAACCGACGTCCTGATTGTGACCCGGAGCCATGCCTTCGACCTCCAGGTGCTCCGGCAGGCCCTCCGGAGCCCGGCAGGGTATATAGGGATGATCGGCAGCAGGCACAAATGGAAGACTCTTTCTTCGCTTTTGCTGGAGGAAGGATTTGGTGATGACGACCTGAAACGGGTGCACTGCCCGGTCGGTCTCGAGATCGGTGCCGATTCCCCCGAGGAGATCGCGGTGAGCATTGCAGCGGAGCTGATCGAACACCGTGCTCTTCAATAATCGGCATTCCGGCGTTCTTGACGGTTATGGGTCGTTTGACCGGAGACCACGATAGACCCCGCCGCTTCGACGACATTCGTTCTCTTATACCGCGGCCGGATAAACGCCGGGCGCGGGACTGCTTCAGGCAATCCTTTATAGTGCACGGTCCGGCGAAAAAGCAGAAAAATTGGATGGTTACCGCGACGTCGGCGCCGGCATCCCCCTCCGCACCGTCCGGATCCTCTCTATTGCGTCTTCCGCGACACTCTCCTCCTCCGCATCGCCGCTCCGGGCGAGGTCCCGGAGGGGTTCGATCGCCCGCGGGTCGCCTATGTACTTGAGCGCCCCCGCCGCGTAGAGCCGGACGTTTCGGTCGGCATCCTTCGTCGCGGCGATGAGCGGTTCGACCGCCGCACCGCCCAGGCGGATGAGGGCGCCGCCCGCCGCCCCCCTGAC
>MPOY01000042.1 GCA_001896715.1 Methanoculleus sp. EBM-46 | reverse complement strand
TTCGGTATCGTGACGGTCATCACCGTCGGGTTCTCGCTTCTGGGTGCGATCGTCGTGATGCCGGCGGTCCTCTCTCTGATGTACCGCTACACCGGGCGGGCGCACACCCCGGCAACGATAGGGGCCGCGGAGTAACCCCTCCCATCGCCCCTCGTTCCCCGGGGGTTGTCGCGACCGGGATGAACGCCTCCGCTAACCACCGCCCCTCGCCCTCCGGGGAAGGCAGGGCATATCAAGGCATATATAGTACTTGCTATATCCCTCCACCGGTGGTATACCATGGCAAATGAAGACCTCGCGGCGCAGGTACTTGCGCCATTCTCAGCTCTCCAGGAGTTAATCAACAGCATCATTCTGTTTCTGCCGAGTATCATCGCGGCGATCATCATCCTTATCATCGGCTGGATCCTGGGACGGGTTCTCGGGAGGATCATCGCCGAAGTCCTCGGTCGTATCGGCATCGACGGCGCCCTCCGGAAGACATCGGTCGGAGCATATATCGAGCAGTCGGGGACGAGTATCGTTAAGCTATCCGAACTCATCGTCCGCTGGATCATCTACATCATCGCGATCCTTGCGGCTATCAGCGTCCTCCATATCCCATCCCTGACAATAGCGGTCGGTATCATTGCGGCCTACATCCCGAACGTCATCGCGTTCATCCTCATCCTGGTCATCGGGATCATCCTGGTCGACTGGCTCATGGATTTCCTTGAGGATATGGGCGAGAAACAGAGGATCGAGGGGCTTGGAGTGGTTACACTGGCGCTCCGGGCGTTCTTTTACTTCATCATCGTCATACTCGCACTCCAGCAGCTCCTGATCGACCTCTCGATCATCTACGTCTTTGTCATCCCGCTTGCCTGGGGAGTTGCGCTCGGGCTCGGTGCGGCGATCGCCATCATCGTCGGGTTCGGCCTCCGGGACCGCGCGCCGGAGATCATGGATCGGCTTATTGGCCGGGTAAGATAGACATAACCCTTTTTCCGGGCGGGTCTCACAACCCGCCGTACTTCTGCACGTGTTCGCGGGCCCGGCAGTGCCGGGAGTCCTCGCCGCCATAGTGCCGCCGGTCCTCTCCCACCGGGCAGACCTGTATGCAGATACCGCAGGGAGATATATGTCGTCGGGCGAGGTCGGCGCTGTTCCTGGCACAGGCAGCCTTATCGGTGAGGCCTTCGGGGTAGTCCCGGCCGTCAAGCGCGCCCGCGGGGCAGGCGGTGACGCATTCCATGCACCGGGTGCAGAGGCCTTCTTCCCGCAAGGGGTCGGGCGGGAGGGGTGCGGCGGTGAGGATTGAGCCGAACCTGACCCGGGGACCGTATTCGGGCGTGATGAGGGCGTTGTTCACACCAAACGTCCCGAGGCCGGCGAGGAAGGCGGCGTGCCGGTGCGAGAAGAAGGCAACCGGGTTCTTCAGGAGGACATCGATGCCCCCGTAGCCGTCACGGGGGATGAAGACCGAAGGGTAGCCGCGATCGTTAAGGAACGACGCAAGACGGTAGGTGTACTGGTCGAGCAGTGTGTTGATCGTCCTGTATAGCTCGTGGTAGTATATCGAGGGGGCGGTCCTGAGCACCGGGAGGTGGACCGGAAGGCCGATGACGATCACCGATCGGGCCTCGGGGAAGATCGACTGCGGGTAGAACTCTTCCGGCATCCAGGGTTCAAACGGCGGGTTCTCCCACCGATCCGTGCTCGCGACCCCGACGAGCGGGATCTCCATACTCCGGCACCGCGCGAGGACTGCCGCCTTCAGGTCGTGGTTCATAACTACTGGTACCCTGCCCCGGCGAAAAAAGATTCTCCGGTCAGGTGCCGGCCGGGAACGGTCCCACTGCCAGAGGATCAGGCAGGTGAACCGCGATCACCCGGCCGGCTCTCGTGCGGAGGTGGAAGGCGCCCCCCGAGTATCGGAAGAGTCGTCGCGCGACGATACCGGAGTTATCCGCCAGTCAGGGGGGTTTGGTCCCCTCTTCGACCGGGTGCATCCCTCTCGGTCCTTACGGTGCAAAAAGCCAGGTTTTTATTCCCGGCGGATCCATCACCGCATATGAGTGAGACGAAAGGCCACTTTGAGCGGGGACGATGGGTCGTCGACCCGGTACCCGCTCCCGAACCGGCGAAAGAACCGGCACCAAAAACCCCGATCGCCGAAGAACGCACGCA
>MPOY01000593.1 GCA_001896715.1 Methanoculleus sp. EBM-46 | reverse complement strand
CCTCTGGGAGACCGCGGTCGGCTCCCGGATAAGCGACGTCGCCATATCGCCCGAAGGCTCACGCATCGGCGTTGCCGCGGATAAACTCTACCTCTTTGACGGTGACGGGAACCTGCTCTGGGCCGAGAAGACGACGTATATCTACCGGGGCGTGGCCCTCTCGTCAGAAGGCATCTCCATTGCCGCTGCATGCGACAACGGCGCTCTATTCGTCTTTGACCAGGATAAGAATACACTCTGGGACTACGATATGGGCACCGACGGTTACGGCGTCGCCATATCGGAGAACGGCCGGAGGATCGCGCTCGGGTGCGACAACCATGGGGTCTACTACCTCAACAGCGGCGAGGGGGAGTCCTGGAGTTACGGGACCGGTAACTGCGTAAAGGGCATCGCCCTCACTCCCGACGGTCGGTTTGTGGCCGCCGGATCTCTTGACCGGTGCGTCTACCTCTCCACGGCGGAGGGGGAGCACCTCTGGAAGTATCCCACCACAGAGGCCGTCCTTGCAACGGCCCTGACCGAAGAGGCGCGAGAGGTCCTCGCCGCATCGGGCAGGACGATCTACGTCCTCGATCAGTCGGGGGCCGAACGCCAGAAGATCACCCTCGGCGGTCGCGTGGAGTCGATCGCCGTGACCCCCGACGGTTCGTTCCTTGCCGCCGGGGGCGGCGACGGCGATCGGTCCGTCCACCTTCTCACGAAGGATGCGGCCCTGCTCGAGCGCATGAATCCGGTGGAGCCTGCGGTGAACGAGACCGATCTCCCGGAGGAGAACGTGACTGTCCCCGCGACCCTTGCAGACGAGAGCGCGGATACGGCGGCAGAGGTGAATGCCCGGGCCGGGGGTGAGGAGGTCTCCCTCTTCTCGACGATCTCGGGCTGGCTGGAGAACATACTCTCCCTGCTCTTCAAGCCCCAGGCGGACTTCATCGCCTGACCGACGCGGCGGCCGCAGACTCGCTCCCCCTCCCCTCCCTGAGGCGCTCGGCCCCGAGAGCGCCTGCGTACGCAAGCGTGCTCACGAGAACGATCGTCGCGCCCGACGGAACATCGATGACGTAGGAGAGGGCGATCCCCGCGACGGTGAAGATGATGCCGAGGACGACGGCAAGGAGCATCATGGTCCACACGCGTGCGGTGTAGAGGCGGCTGATCGCCGCCGGGAGCGTGAGGAGCGCGATCACGAGGATGATCCCCACCACCCGTATCAGCATCACCACCGTGAGAGCGATGAGCACCAGGAGGAGGAGCGAGAGCCGTTCGACGGGAAGGTTCATGACCGCCGCGTAATCCGGGTCGAACGTGACTGCCTGGAGCTCCCGGTAGAGGACGGCGACGACGGCGACGATGACGGCGGTGAGGATCCCCATCAGCAGGATATCCCCCCGCGGCACGAGGAGGATGTTCCCAAAGAGGTAGGAGAAGAGGTCGGGCGCAAACCCCGGTGTCAGGTAGACAAAGAGAATCCCTATAGCCATCCCGGCCGCCCAGACCGCGCCGATGAGGGTATCCATCTGCTGCCGGGCCCGGAGCTGGAGCGTGCCCACACCGAGCGCCGCCGCCACGGTGAACCCGGCGGCGCCGAGGAGCGGGTCGATGCCGAGGAAGTAGCCAAGACCTATCCCCCCGAAGGCCGCATGCGATATGCCGCCGCTGACCGAGACCATCCGCCGCACCACGACGTAGGTGCCGATGATGCCGCAGGCGATACTCGCGAGTACGCCGGCGATGAGGGCGTTTCTGAAGAACTCAAACCCGAGCACATCCAACATGCTCACTCCTCCCGCGAGTGTTCGGGAAGTACCCGGTGCGGCACACCGTGGGCGATCAGGTCCACCGGGCAGCGGTAGGCCGCCTCGATCATGTCGGGCGTGATCTCGTCCGTGTCGTGCGTGTAGAGGCGCCGGTTCAAGCAGGCAACCCGGGTCACGTGCCCGGGGAGCACCCCGATATCGTGAGTCACGAGGATGATCGCCATCCGGTCGCGGAGCCCGTCCAGGATCTCGTAGAACTGCGTCTCCGTCGGGGCATCCACGTAGACGGTCGGCTCGTCGAGGAGGAGCGCCTTCGGGTCGCCGACGAGCGCCCGGGCTATGATCGCCCGCTGCTGCTCCCCGCCCGAGAGGTTCCGGATCTGCCGGTCGGCAAGATCGGCGATCCCCATCGTATCGAGCGCCTCCTCCGTCCGGGCACGGTCTTCGGCCCCGTAGCGGCGCGGGCGGCGGGCGATGCGCCCGAGGCGGCCGGAGAGGACCATCTCTCTGACGGTGATGGGGTAGTCGAAGTCGAACGACCGGAACTGGGGGACGTACCCGAGGTCCTTTCGCATCGCCGGATCGGTGCTGCCGCCGATCCGGACCTCCCCCCGGCAGGGGGCGAGGAGGCCGAGGATCACCCGGAGGAGCGTCGTCTTTCCGCCGCCGTTCGGCCCGATGATGGCGTAGAACTCGCCTGAATGGATGGCGAGGCTCACCGCCTCAAGGATGGTCCGGCCGCGCAGCCTGACCCAGACGTCGTCGACCTCGATCACGGGAGCGGTCATGGTCCGCCGCTCTCCGCGAATGCCAGGGCAACGCGCCGCATGTTCGCAAGGTAATCCCCCGCGAGCGGGCTTACCTGCACCACGGTGCCGTTGACCTCTTTTGCGATCACCTCGGCGCTCCGCGTGGAGTGCTCGGGCGACGCGAAGATCACCCGTATCCCCTCCTCCTCTGCCTGCCTGACGAGGTGCTCTATCCTCTGCGGGGAGGGCTCTTTTCCCTCGCTCTCGATAGGAACCTCGACAAGGCCGTAGTCCCGGGCGAAGTAGGCCCACGACGCGTGGTAGACCATGATCTTCGTCACGCCGGACCGGGCGAGCGCATCGGCGATCTCCGCATCCAGGGCGTCGAGCTCCTCCCGGTACGCGTCGGCGTTCCGGCGGTAATCGGTGGCATTCTCCGGGTCGACCTCGATGAGCCCCCGGCATATGTTCTCGACCATCACCTTCGCGTTCCGTGGCGAGACCCATATGTGCGGATCGGTCGATATCAGGTCGACGCCGCGCGAGCAGTCGACGACGAGCATACCGGGGTTCAGGGCGGCGATCTTATCCTTCCAGGAGAGTTCGAACTCTACTCCCGATCCCACCGCGGCATACATATCCGCCCCCGCGACGTCGGCAAGGATACCCGGCGGCGGTTCGTAGGTGTGGGGGTCGGCCCCCGGCGGCACCAGGAGGACGACGCGGACGTGGTCGCCTCCCACCCGCTCCACGAACTCCTGTTCGGGAGCTATGGTGACCGCGACGACGATCGCTGCATCCTGCTCGCGGTGGTCGACTCCGGTGCAGCCCGCTGTGAGCAGGAGAACTGCAACGAGCAGATAGAGCGCGATAGTAGCCTGTGGTTTCATCCTCTCCACCTCAGGTTTGGCCCGACTCTAAATTATCTTCCTCCCGGCTCGTTCTCGGGCAGCAGAAGCAGTCGTGCTCGATCTCGCCGCAGCCGCTCATCATCGGGTGCCCAAGCGACGTGCATATCCTGTCCGTGAGGTCTTTTGAGATGCATTGCTCGATCTTCTTTGCCTCGGTGCAGGCCTCGTCGGGCCTGAGGCCGTAGCGGCTGAGGACGAGAGCAACGATCCGGTGGCGGCGGATCAGGAACCGGGCGTAGTCGATGCCGCGGGCCGTGAGACGCGCCCCGTGGTAGGGCAACTGCTCGACGTAGCCCGCCTTCGCGATATCCGCGAGCGTCTTTGTCGCCGTCGAGGGCGCGACGGAGAAATGAGCGGCGATCTCGGTCGTCCTCACGACATCGCCCTGCATGTAGATGTACTTGAGGTATTCGGCCTTCTTTGAAGAGAGTTCGTGCCCGGTGATCTCCTGCATGAAGAGTGGAAGGATCTCTATCCGGGAAAAGTTTTCGGTGTGGCTAAATATCCTGCAGGAGTTCGCCGACGACGTAGTGGCGCCGGTTCTCCGTGATCACCGCCCTCCCGGAGAACCCGAACGGCAGGT
>MPOY01000414.1 GCA_001896715.1 Methanoculleus sp. EBM-46 | reverse complement strand
TGACTGGGCTTTCTTCTGGATCGAGCCTTATGGGTGGGTTCCAGTGGATGGCTCTTTCGGAGGCGCCCGAAAGGATATACCGGCTTACAGGGAGTTCTACTTCGGAAATCTGGACGCTTACAGAATGGTTGCCAACTCGGCCTTTATGGCTCCTCTAACACCGTCAAAGAGATTTTACAGGTTTGATCCATACGATAACCAAACCGGTGAGATAGAAACCAACTTGAGGCCGATCCGGAGCGGTGAAAAAGAGCACGCACTAGAGATACTGGACTTCGAAAGAATATAAACTTCATCGCGGGGATAAGAGGGATATGAAAGCAATAAGAGGAGCTACTTCAGTTGAGAAGAACGAACGCGAAGAGATCGCTGCAAGGACGATCGAATTGATCGAAAAGATTCTCACCAATAACGATATTTGGGAAATACACTCGGTGATCTTCACCGTAACCCGAGACATCACCGCCTTCAACCCGGCCACGGCCTTTAGGGAGAGATTTGATTATAACAATGTTGCACTGTTGTGTATCAATGAGGCGGACTTTCAGGGATCACCGAATGGAATTATAAGGGTTCTCATCCATTGTGAATCGACCTCGAAGAACTTCGTATACCTTCACAGGGCACGTAATCTCAGGCCCGATCTTGTTTTTAATGGTGAGGACAACCCATGAAGATTCTTATAATCGGTGGCGGATCGATCGGTGGGTCGATAGCTCTCAGACTTTGCGAAAAGGGTTACCGGGTCTCTGTCTTCGATACTTGCGAAAGTGTACTTTTAACGCTCTTTTACAGTGGAATTGAAACTGGCCCGCTTGATCTTCTAATATCAGGCAATGAAATAACCGTGATCGCGACTCCCATGAGTGTGGAACTGGAACTGCTCGAAAGTATGGAATTTAATGGTCCTGTAATGGATGTGGCAAGTGTCATGAGGCCCTTCCATGAAGTGGCTTCAAGAAGGAAAATGCGCTTCATAAACGGCCATCCGATGGCTGGCAATGAACGTTCTGGATCGGCTGGCTGGGATAGAAGA
>MPOY01000049.1 GCA_001896715.1 Methanoculleus sp. EBM-46 | reverse complement strand
TCTCCGCCCCGGCCGGCGTCTCGCGCCTGACCTCCACGGTCTCGGTCTCCGTCCGGGCCGGTTCCTCGTGCCGGACCTCCGTGGCCTTTGCCTCCGCCCGTGCCGGCTCTTCACGCCGGACCTCCTCCACGACGGCCCCCGCGGCCCGGGCCGGCTGCTCCTCGGTTCGTGGTTTCATCGCCTTCTCTCCCCAACCGCCCGCGACCGTCTGGACGGGCGGCGGCACCGGGGTGTAACTCTCTACAGTGCGGGGTGCGGGCTCTGCCGGTGCTGCCGGCTTCTCCTCTTTCGGCGGCGGGCGCTCTCCTTCTGCAGCAGGACGCTCTTTTGCCGCAGTCGGGCGCGGGGGTGTCCTGATCACGCTCCAGTCGCCTTCCCGTGGCATTTTGTCACGGGTGAAACCGGAAGCGTTATCGAGCGTCTTCTTATCCGTATCCACGATAGCGATCTTTTCGCGGGAGCGGACCCGGACTGCCTCCCAGGGTATGGCAAAGTGCTTCTCGCCAAACCCGAGTATACCGCCGTACGCAAGCACTGCGTACGCGATGCAGCCACCATCGCGGTCGATAGCGATATCGGTGATGTCGCCGATGTTCTCCCCTTCCGGGTTCTGTACCTTGATGTCCGCCACGTCGCGTGTGCGCATCAGGTCTATCCTCTCTCCAGGCTCCGGCCGGGTTGCCAGTACCTGTCCTGCCTCTCTCTCTGCCAATCGTCTCGCCTCCAACCTGTTTACCTGCGAAGGGATATCCCCTTCAGGACGGGGGAGTAGAGGATCGAGTATACTTAAGGGTTTCCCGCCCCGAAAAACCGGGAGATGAGGCTGCCGGCGCGGCGCTTATGCACCGGACGGCGAGTAGCGGAGGATAAGTTCGGTTGCCGCCCTGATATCCTGCCCCTGCTTCCTTGCCTCGCCAAGGTAGGTGGCGTAGACCTCGTCGGTCACGAGCCGCATCTGCGGGCGGAACATATCGGCATGCATCATCAGGTCGAAGCATCGTGCTTCGCTCTCGGTGAGGTTGAGCGGTCGGTACTCACCGGTGTGCGGCACGAACGCCGGGTTCTTATCCCGGGGCGTCCTGACCGCGAGGTCGGCAAGCGGCGTCCCCGGGATAGGCTCGGCGCCGCTCACGAAGACGTCGTCGAGGGCGAGGCGGGCGATCAGGTCTTTTGTCGCCTCGTAGTCCCGCTCCGTCTCCCCCGGGTAGCCGACGATGAAACTTCCCGCGACCCGGAGGCCGTGCTCCCGGCACCGCCCCACCGCCTCCTCGACCTGCCGGACGGTTGCTCCCTTGCCCATCAACCGGAGCACCCGGGCACTCCCCGACTCGATACCAAAAAAGACCCACCCTATCGTGTATCGCCGGACGGCGTCCAGGATCTCGTCGGTGATGCAGTCCACGCGGATGTCGGGGGAGGAGACGTTTCGCGCTCCCATCACCTCCGCCATGCCGTGGAGGAGGGCGATGAACGCCTCCGGGTTCATCTCGCCGTCGGCCGACCCATAGAGCGACCCGGTCCCCCCGGAGACCGAGAGCCTCGTCGCCCCGGCTGCCGAGAACGCCCTCACCTCCTCGATGATGCTCGCGAGTTCGCGGCTCCGGATCTTCCTCCCGAAGAACCGGGGCACCTGGCAGAAGGTGCATCCCCCGATACACCCCCGGTGGGTCTCGATGTAGGCGCTCGCGCCCCGGATGCTCTGGCTCCCGATATCGCCCGGTATGAGGGGGAGCGGCCGGTCGATCGAGGCCGGCGGGGCGGGAGGGTTCACGACCGGTCGGCCGCCGTCAAGATAGGCGATGCCGGGGAGGGCGGCCGACACCCCCTCCGCGACGAGGCGGACCACCGTCTCCTCGCCCTCCCCGACCACCACGGCGTCGGGGGCGAGCTCTCCGAGAACTATCTCCGGCGCGGCCGAGACCGGGCCCCCGACGTAGACCTTCCCTCCCTTCTCGCGGTGGGTCCGGACGAGGTCCCGGATGGCGGGGTCGAGGAGGTGCTGGGTCGAAAAAAGGCTTGCGAGGAGGAGGGAGTCCGCCGGGACGGCGGGCGCCCGGGTGAGGGAGACCCGGTGCCCTGCGTCACGGAGGACGCCGCCGATCAGCATGGCGCCGTAGGTGTATATGCCGGGGGAGAAGATCGCGATATCCATGATGTACAGTATTGTAAGAACAGTATACAAATGGTGGGGCTCAGCCGGATTCCCCGGTCAGAGCGGTGCCGGCTGCCTGGACCGCCGCGCCTCGGCGACGGTGTGGGCCGCCCGGTCCGACGCAGCGATCAGCCGGACCTGGAGCCGCACGATACCGGCGATGAGAGGCTGCGGATCCTGATCCAGCACCCGCGCCGCCACGGCGCGGGCCTCCCTGAACCGGCCGGCCCGGCGGAGCAGGTCCACGAGGAGCGCCTCGTCGGCCCCTTCCAGGGGGGCCAGGCGTTCGTCCTGCTCCCGGGCCCGCTGCAGGAGATCGGCGGCGCGCCTCCGGCAGACCCGGGCCGGCACATCCTCCCCCTCGTCGTCGCAGACCCAGGCGGCATGGAGGGACGCCCACGCCGCCTGGGCCGGGGCGCCGAGGTCCTCCTGTATGATCGACCAGCAGAGGAAGGTGTTGGCGATATCCGGAAACCCGCGGGCGTCAAGCTGCCAGCGGTAGCGCGGGAGTCTCACCGCATCGGCCGCCCCCGCGAGGGCTTTGCCCGGGTCGGGGGCGCAGTAGCCGCAGGAAGGGCATCGTTTCACCCACGCGTATATGGTGGACCGGAGGGGTTCGGCAGGGCGGGTGTCGAGGTCCCGCGACCCGGCGCTCACGGCGCCCGGGGGAATCGTGAAACGGCAGGACTCGCCGCAGACTGCACAGGTGGTGGTGAGGTAGCGAAGGCGGGTCATCGATGGGCTGAATTGCATAACCTAAAATATATAATTTTCCCCTGATGGAATGCGGCGAGAGAGCGGACCCACCAGAAGACTCCCCCCCTCTCCCCTCACCGGACCGCTGTCGGGGAGTTCTTCCCGACCCGCCGGCCGTAGGCCGCGACGGCGAAGGCGAGGAGCGCCGTCGCGCCACTGACCAGGAGGAGGATCAGCCAGTGAACCGGGCCGGCGGTCCCCACCGCCAGCCTGACCACGATGTTGAGCGGGTTATAGGGGATGGCCATGGCGAGGAGGAAGACCACGACGAGCCCCGTCGAGAAGACGAACTGGGCGCTGGTCCGCTCGCGGTAGTGGAGCGCAATCGCGGCACCGAGCAGGATGAGGAAGAGCCCGGCCGCCGAGACGTGGAGGAGGATCGGGACGGCGTTTGCTACTGCAATACCGTTCAGCTCGAGAAGGAGTATCCAGGCCCCGGCCTGGACCGGGACGATGGCAAAGCAGGCGGCAATCTTTCCGGCGACCATCTCCGTGAACGTGATCGGCGTCGAGAGAAGGGTGTCGAGGGTCTGGCGCTGGTACTCCTCGGTGATGAGGTCGATGATCAGGGCCGCCGATACGATCGCCGGGAGGAGGACGAGCAGCGGGATGAGGAGGCCGTAGACGAACTCGTAGAAACTCTCCGCATCGCCGGCGTCGGGGAAGTTCAGCCCGACGGGGAAGGCGGTCATCCGGTCGGCCCGCACCTCCCTGAGTTCCCTCTCGTAGCCCTGGAGGACCTCCTTGATCTTCACGTTGATGACGCTCGACTGCAGGTCGTTCTGGACGAGGTAGAGGGTTATCGCGACCGGTCCTTCGGCGTCGGGGGGCGTATCGGGGACATAGACCACCGCCGCGATCTTCCGGTCGCGCAGCGCTGCAAGCGCCGGGGAGAGGTCCATCCGGTGCAGGATGAGGTCGTCGCGCTTCTCGAACTCGTCGATGAGGGCCGAGTCCGCCCCGGCGTAACCGACGCCGTAGGTGGCCGTCGAGTAGCCCTCGAGCGCCTCCGGGTCGTACATGGCGGTGAGCCCCACCATCAGGAACGAGGAGAACATGGCGATGAAGACCTGCAGGAGGATGGCAAAGACGATCGTCTTCTCTGCAGAGAGGCCGAGGAGCTCCTTCTTTGCGACGATACCGATGTGGCGGGCGTTCATACCAGACCTCCGAGAAGGAAGTGGAGGTTATAGAGACTGTGGACCACGCTTGCCACGACGAGGCCGGGCACGTAGGCGCGCTTCCCGCCGGCGAGCAGGAAGGTTCCGGTGATCAGGACGCCCGCGATATGGAGGAGGAGCGGCATCCAGAGCACCTGGAGGGAGAGGAAGAGAACGCTCCCGAAGATCGACTCGGTGATCTGAGAGAGCGTGGCAAAGAGGAGGAGCTTCTCGCCGGCAAGGAACCCGAAGCCTATGGCGGCCGCTCCCACGAGCAGGTTCTTTGGCGTGAGGAACCCCGGCCGCTCGCCTGCTACCGCGTAGAGTCCGACGGACTTCGCGACCTCCTCGATGAACGCCGCAGAGACCGTCAGGAGGACGAGCGAGAGCGGCATCGGGATGTTGAAGAAGAGGACGAGCAGCATCATCTGGGCCATGAAGACGAACGGTATCGTGAAGGCGGCAAGGAGGAAGAGCGAGAAGTGCGGGCGGTCGCGGCTGATCGCGCCCGCGACGAAGTCCATGAGCCTTGATGTGAGGGATTTCTCCGAGAAGAGGCGCTCTTCGCGGAAGTTGATCGTCCCGGCGTAGAAGAGGACGGCGCTCGTGGCAAAGAAGAGCGCGGTCGAGTAGACGTATCCCGCGGCGGTGAACCCTTCGCCCTGGAGTTCGAGGATGACCAGGGTGAGCGGGGATATGAGGCTCACGACGTGGGTGTTTGCAAAGACCGTCGGGAAGAAGAGGTAGGACGTGGCAAGCGTCGAGAAGAAGATCGAGACGAACGAGAGTTCTTTGAAGCTCCTTGCGGCCATCCCTATGATCAGGGCGCTTGAGAGGAAGAAGAGGATGACCGGTATGAGCGGGAGGAGTATCGTGAGCGGTGCGCCGATGAAGAAGGTGATCGCGGCCGAGACGAGGAGCATGATCGCGAAGTACGGGATCGCCTTCCCGACGATGATCGCCGCCGGCCGGACGGGGGCGGCAAGGAGCGCCTCCCCGGCCCTTCCCACCCGCTCGTTCATCACGCTCATCATGAAGAACTGGGAGGTGAAGTAGAGGGGGAAGATGAAGACGAAGACCAGGATGAGCGCATCGTACGGGAGCGGGGGTGAGAGTTCCGACGGCGTCCGGAGTCCGTCTGTTGCCGAACCACTCGATACGATGCCGGTGTAGCGGGAGAGGGGATTTGTTTTCTCCATACCGGCAAGGTGCTGCCGGAGGTCCTCCTCGTGGACCGGGATCGTCGACGGCGGGAGGGTCACCGCCTCCACCGGGCCGGACGGGACGGAGGGTGCCCGGGCATTTGCCGGAGCCCCGATCTGCTGTCCGCTCTGGGTCGCCAGGAAGTCGATCTCGCTCTTGACGTACTCCAGATCGATCCAGAGCGGGTAGCCGGCGAAGAGGTCGGGTTCTCCTGCGGCGATCCGGGAGACGTAACCCTCGTAATCGCGTTTGAGCGCGGTGAGGGCCGCCCGCCCTTTGCCGGTATCGGCGGCGTAGACCTCCCCGCGAATGACGACGATATCGTACGCGAACCGGTTGTTCCAGAGAGCGGGTCCGCTGACCGTCTCGACGGTGAAGCGGGTGTCGGCGTCGACTATCCGGGCGACATCGGGGTCATCGATGCCGATCCGGTAGATGCCGTCCTGCATATGGATGCCGCTCTCTGCGGCGAACGCGGTCACCAGGACCAGGAGGACGAGCAGTCCCGCAGCGAGCGGCAGGACGCCTCTTCCCATCGTGGTCATCGACCGGTTCATCTCCCAGACGGCGATCGTCCGGATGGAGGAAGCAAGACTCATGGTTATCCCCGGTAGTCTCAGAGGAGCATACCTCTGTGGAGCAACCTATTAGTAGTCATCGGAGCCATAGGAAGATTCGATGATCACCGCCCGCTCTCTTGCCAAGCACTACGGCGACTTCCCGGCCCTCGACGACGTCACGTTCGATCTCGACGACGCACGGATACTCGGTGTGATCGGGCATAACGGGGCCGGCAAGACGACGCTCTTGAAGATCATGGCCGGCCTCGTCACGCCGACGGCGGGGAATCTTCTGATCGACGGCATCGATGTCGTGAGAAGGCCGTTTAACCTGAAACGGAACCTGGGCTACCTTCCCGAGGAGTCACGGCTCTACGAGACGATGACCACGGATACCTACCTCGCGTTCTTCGGCGAGATATACGGTATGCCGAAGGCGGCCATACGGACCCGGCGCGACGACCTCCTCGCGGGGCTCGCGCTCGAGCCGGATGGGAAGAAGATCGGGGAACTCTCGAAGGGGATGAAACGGAAGGTCGCCATCGCGCGATCGCTGATGCACGACCCGGGTCTCCTCATCTACGACGAACCCACATCCGGCCTCGACCCCATGACGTCCCGGTCGGTGCTCGAGTACATCAAAGGCCTCAGGGACCGGGGGAAGACGGTGATCTTCTCGGCCCACAACCTCTCCCAGGTGGAGGAGGTCTGCGACCGGGTCCTGATCCTGCGCCGGGGGCGGGTGGTGGCCGGCGGGACCATAGCCGAACTCAGGGAGACCTTCGGTTCGATCACCTACCGGGTCTTCTTCCGCATTCCGGATCTCTCGTCCTTTGCCCCGCCAGTCGAGTACTCCGCCCACGACGGCCGGTACCTTGCCGAGGCGCGCTCCATCGACGAGTTGAACCGGACGACCGCGGCGCTCGCGGCGGAAGGTGCCGGGATCGACCGGATCGAGTCGCACTACCCGACGCTCGAGGAGATGCTCTTAAAGATCGGGCGGTGATGGGAGCGTAAGTCCGGCCGCATACTCCCCCTCCCCTTCCGACCCTGCCGGCGCCCCTGCGGCGGGCAGGTGCAAAACGAAGAACCCCGGGCGATCTCTGCCATCCTCACGGAACTCTCTTGAATTTTTTGCCTGAGCAGCATTTATATAGCAGCGGCATATATGTGCCTCCGGAACCCCCGGGAATCCGCAACAACCGGCCTTCTGTGAGAAACCGTGACCGGGGTGAAGGCTGATGACGGTCGACCCGATGGCCGTGCGCCCCGCCGGCAATGAAGAACCGCTTCGGAAGGGCGATCGCGAGAACCGGGCGGTCGTCGCCAGCGATATCGAGTACAGGTCAGGAAAGAATGAGGGTTCGACGGGCCTGAAGGGATTTGAACCCTTGGCCTACGGATTAAGAGTCCGTCGCTCTGCCGACTAAGCTACAGGCCCCTGTATCTGACCTAAAAAGATAGTACGTGAAGAGGTATAAACCTTACGGGGTCCTCCCGTAATTCGCCGATATGGAATCCCTTAATACCATGAGAAGTTACACCATTGTACGCATGCCTGAGGCGGTCCAGAACGTTTCAAAGGAACGTATTAAGTACATCATCTTCGGTTGCGGGAGCACCGGCTATAACGTCGCGGAGGAACTCGGGCAGGAGAGCGAGGACCTCGTCATCGTCGATAAGGACGAGAAGCGGGTGGAAGACCTCCGGGACCAGAAGTATGAAGCGCTCGTCCGCGATCTCCGCGACCCGAACCTCATGGAGGGGTTGCCCGTGCCGGAGGTCGCGTTCATCCTCACCAACGATCGTGACGCCAACCTGACCGCCCTCAAGACCATCAAGAACCGCTACCCGGCGACATACGTCATCGCGCGCGCCACCGACCCGGTCAGCGTCGACCTCCTCCAGCAGGAGGGCGCCGATATCGTCCTCTACCCGCAGGAGGTGGTCGCCCGAACCGCCATCCACCACATCAGGAAACTCCACTCGTCGAGGCTTGCCCTGCGCCTCTACGACCTGCTTGCCGCCTGGGAGGGGACGCTCTGCATCGTCACCCATTTGAACCCCGACCCGGACTCGATATCGAGCGCCATGGCGCTCTCGATGATCGCCCGCCACGCAAGCCACAACAAGCTGAACTGCCGCATCCTCTACGAGGGAGACATCGGGCACCAGGAGAACCGGGCGTTCATCAACCTCCTCGAGATCAAGATGGAGCGGCTCACCCCGCAGATCCTCGGCGAGTGCAACTACATCGCCCTGGTCGACTCGTCCGCGCCCGGCGCGAACAACGAGCTCCCGAAGACCACCCGGGTCAACATCATCGTCGACCATCACAAGAACGGCGAGCGCCCCCCCGGCGCCGCCGACTTCGTCGATATCCGGCCCGGTGTCGGTGCCACGGCAAGCATCATGACCCAGTACCTCATGGAGCTCGATATACCGGTGAGCAAATCGGTAGCCACCGCGCTCCTCTACGGTATCCGGGCCGACACGCGGGATTTCAAGAGGAACGTCACCCCTCAGGACCTCAACTACGCCGCGTTCCTCCTCCCCCTGACCGACTCGGACCTCCTCGACAAGATTACCTCCCCCTCCATATCGCAGGAGACCGTGGAGATCATGGGGAACGCCATACGGAACCGGCGGATAAGGAGCGGTTACCTCTTCTCGAACGTCGGTTTCATCCGGAATCGCGACGCGCTCCCGCAGGCGGCCGATATCCTGATCCATCTCGAGGGGGTGAACACGGCGCTGGTCTACGGCATCAGCGACCAGAACATCGTCATATCCGGCCGGAACAAGGATATCAGGCTCCACCTCGGGAACGTGATGGCCGAGGCGTTCGGGCCTATCGGCGAGGCCGGCGGGCACGCCACGATGGCCGCCGCGATGATACCGCTCAGCTACTTCTCGATGGTGAAGGAGAAGGAGGAACTGCTCAACCTCATCATCGACCCGATACTGAAGCGGTTCGCAAACATCGTCGGCCTGGATAACAACGAGGGCAAGCAATGAGGTTTGCGGACTGGGAACCTCATTACACTGCAATTCTTGATTATTTTGGATTCGAGCGCGATGCAGACGAAGCGGCCGCCCGCCTGCTCGAAGAGGTTGCCGACGGTCGTGACGACGTCGGACTCCTCGAGGCGCTCATACGGGGCAGGGCGGTGACGGTCTGCGGAAACGCTCCCTCCCTCCCCGACGAGCTCGACCGGATCGAGGGGACGGTGCTTGCCGCCGATGCCGCGGCCGAGGTGCTCGCAGGTCACGGTATCCGGCCCGACGCGGTCTTCACCGACCTCGACGGGGCCACCGACGTCTTCGTCGACCTCTCCCGGCAGGGGACGGTGATGGTCGTGCATGCCCACGGCGATAACATGCCGCTCATCCGCCACTGGGTTCCCCGCCTCCCGGGCCCGCTCGTCGCCACCACCCAGGCGGCGCCGCTCGCCCACATCCACAACTTCGGCGGGTTCACCGACGGCGACCGGGCGGTCTTTGCCGCCGATGACCTCGGTGCGGCATCGATCCGGATCATCGGGTTCGATCTTGCCGATAAAAACGTCGATCCCGTCAAGCGGGGAAAGCTCTACTGGGCCGGAGAGCTCCTCCGCCTGATCGGGTATGACCTCTAACGCCCTCATCATCGACGGCTACGTCGACGAGCCCGCGTGCCTCGGCGTCGCGCCCTACATATCCCCTTACATCCGCGAGGTCGCCGGCGCCCTCGTCGAACACGGTTACACCACGGGCTACGTCACCATCGACCAGGTCCGTGCCGATCCCTCGCTCGTCGCCGGCCACAGCGACCTCGTCGTTATGATAGCGGGGCTGACCGTGCCCGGCGCCTACATCGGGGGGAAACCCGCGACCCTCACGGAGATCCAGCAGATCGGGACCCTGCTCCGGGAACCGGCCACCGCCATAGGCGGGCCGATCGCGTTCGGCTACGCTCCCGGGGGCGGGAGGAAGGCCATCCGCCAGGCAATTGCCGGGTTTGACGCCACGCTCTCGGGATCGCCCGCGGTGGCGCTCGATGCCTGGCTCTCGGGCGGAGAACCTGCCGGTGCAGGCGACTACTCCCTGACCGATCCCTGGGCCGTGGCAGGCGCCGGTATCGTCGCCCGACACCCGGCGTTCCCGTACGTCATGTGCGAGCTCGAGACCGCGACCGGGTGCTCCCGGGCGACGGTCGGGGGCTGCTCCTTCTGCACCGAACCGTTCTACGGTCTCCCGCGTTACCGGAGCATCGAGGGGATCGCGAGGGAGGTGGCGGCGCTTCACGCGGCGGGCGCCCGCCACTTCAGGCTTGGCCGGCAACCCGACCTCCTCGCCTACCAGAGCCACGGCGGGGAGTTCCCGGCACCGCGCCCGGAGGTGCTCGCCGAACTCTTCTCGGCCGTGCGGGAGAGCGCTCCCGGGCTTGCCACCCTGCACGTCGACAACATCAACCCGGGCACCATCGCCCATCACGAGGATGCGGCGCGGGAGGCGCTCGGGGCGATCGTCGCCGGCCATACCCCCGGCGACACCGCGGCCTTCGGCATGGAGACCGCCGATCCGGCGGTGGTCGCGGCAAACAACCTCAAAGCCATGCCGGACGACGTCTTTCGCGCGATCGAGGTCACAAACGACGTCGGGGGGAAGCGGACGAAGGGCATCCCCGAACTCCTGCCGGGCCTGAACTTCGTCGTCGGCCTCGCGGGGGAGACCCCGGCGACGTTCGATGCGAACGAGGCGTTCCTCCGGCGGGTGCTCGATGCCGGTCTCCTCGTCCGGCGGGTGAACATCCGGCAGGTGATGCCGTTTGAGGGGACGGCGGCCTACGAGAAGAACACCCTCGGTGCGCACGACGCCCGGTTCCGCGCGTTTAAGGAGTGGACCCGAAGAGAGTTCGACGAGCCGATGCTCCGCCGGGTCTTCCCCATCGGGACGGTCCTTCGCGATGTCGTCGTCGAGATAGCGGGCAGGCCGTCGTTTGGGCGGCAGATGGGGTCGTACCCGATCCTCGCCGGGATTCCGCTCGACCTCCCGGCGGGGACGGTGCTCGACGCCGTGGTGGTGGACTGGGGGATGCGGTCGGTGACGGCCCTCCCCTGCCCGGTGGAGGTCAACACCCTCCCGGTCGCGGCTCTCCGGTGGATACCGGGCGTCGGCAAGAAGAGGGCCGCAACCATCGCCGCCCGCCGGCCGTTTGAGAATATCGCGGAGTTTCAAAAGATTGTGGGGGAGACGGGTATCGAG
>MPOY01000646.1 GCA_001896715.1 Methanoculleus sp. EBM-46 | reverse complement strand
GGTTCGGCCTGCATAGGAAGGCCCCTGTCGGCAAAGAAGGCGATGAGATCCCGGTTCGTGAAGTTTCGGAGCGCGGGGCGGAGGAACGCCCCATGATCACCGTAATGGGAGAGAAAACCGGTGACCTCCCCGTCATGGGTGATGTTGCACTGTCCTGAGCCGGTGATCAGGAGTTTTCGCGCCGGTGCAGGCTTCTTCTCAAGGAGGATCACCCTCCGCCCTCCCCCCGCTGCCTGCAGGGCGCAGAAGAGCCCCGCAGGCCCTCCCCCGATGATCGCGATGGTGTCGCTCACGATTATAACCCTGTACCGTGCTTCCCCGGGGAACATCAGCGTTGGGGTGCGCCGGCCGATACACATATGGGGGTGGGGCCCGTAATGGGCCGGAGCCCTGAAACGAGTGATCCGAATGAATGATACCTGGATATTTCTCATGGGAGGAGTCCTGCTCGTCCTCCTCATCACACCCGGATCTGCTGCCTCTGAAGGTGCACCCGGCACCGGAGGTTTTGCCGGCCGGCAGGCGATCGCGATCGACCACCCCTCCGGGACGGAAGGGCTTGAGGTCCTCTTCAACGCCACGTACCTCCCCGGGATGCGGCCGGACTTCGCCGACATACGGTTCCTGGACGGGAACGAGACCGCCATCCCCCACTGGACGGCAACCGTCATGGAGGGCTCCCATGCCCACGTCTGGCTTGCCCTTCCCGCGAACGCGACCACAATCACCATGCTCTACGGCAACCCGGCGGCCCGGGATGCAGGCGACCCCGACGCCGTCTTCCTCTTCTACGAGGACTACGAGCGCGGCGACCTCTCCCGGTGGTCGTTCTGCGGCTCAAACGCTGCCGTCCGGTCGGATGTCGTCCGGAGCGGTGGATACGCAGGCGATATCAACGTCTCCGAGCCCGACCTCCGGGAACTCGCAAACAACCGGATCTGCCTTGCAAACATATCCGCTGGCCCCATCATCGTCGAAGGGGACTTCCTGGTCAGCAAGTTCGGGAAATGGTGCGGATCGGGCTACATCCAGGCCTGGAGCGGGCCCGACCGGCTCTATGCCCTCCATCTCAGGAACGGCTCCGTCCAGTACTACGACGGCGCCCACCGGAACTTCTCCGCCGATGCCCGGGCGGAGGAGGAGACCTGGTACCACATCAAGGTCGCCCTCGATACGCCGAACGCCACCGGGCACGCGTGGATGGACGGCCGGTACCTGGGGAAGATGACCCTGCGGTTCGCCGACGGTTCACCCGTCCCGGAGGAGACGATCTTTACCGACGTCGCCCTGATCGGGTCTTCCGCATGGGGGTCAGGCGACCCGCACCACTTCTGTGCCGACAACGTCGTCGTCAGGAACTACGTCCCCGTCGAGCCGGTGCTCTCCTACGAGGTCAATGCTCCGGGATGCACCGGGGACCCATAGGGCGTTTTGTCACCGCCCTCCGTGCGGTTCGCCCTGCCGTGCCGGTTGTGCGGATCCCCTATCGAGGGGCCGACCATCCCCGCCGGGGATCCGTTCTACCGGGCAGTAGAGATGCGGTCGGGTCGGGGATGATCCGGGATCACCCGGTAGACTGCAGGACGTGGAGGAGCCGCCGGACGGCAGTGGCGTTTGTGGCAACTGAAAGGATGACAAGCGCCGGGAGGACGAGCCCGGTGACCAGCCCGGCGATGATGACCGCAAGTCGTTCCGGCCGGGCGAAGAGGCCGGCCCGGCACTCTATCCCGAGCCCCTCGGCTCTGGCCCGGGCGTAACTGACCATCAACGACCCGATAGCGGCCAAGAACGCAGCAACGGCGCCGGAGGGTGATCCAGACCCGGCGTAGTGGACGAGCAGGCCGGCATAGACCGCCGCCTCTGCGTAGCGGTCCAGGAACGAGTCGAGAAAAGCACCGAAGACCGAGGCAGTACCGCTTGCCCGGGCAAGCGCTCCATCGAGCGCATCGAATATACACGACGCCGCGACAACGACGCCGGCAAAGAAGAACGAGCCGGCGGCGCAGAGGGCCCCGGCGGCCGCCATCCCGACAAACCCGAGCACGGTGAGGGTGTTCGGGGTCACGCCGGTGCTGCCGACGAGAGTGGCTGCCCACACGAGTATCCCGCTCGTCCTTGCCCGGAGCCGCTCCTCGATCACCGGCCCGCCCCCCGGGAAGGAAGGACCCCATCCATGGCAGGGAATCGTCTCCCCGGGAGATAAGGGTGCCTCTCCCGGGAGCGGACGTTACGCCCGCAATTATCATGGAGCTCTATGGCCGGGGCCTTTCCCCGGCAGTCCGCCCGGTTCCCGGAGCCGTTCACAGGCCCGTATCGTGTCTAAATCGCGCGGAACTTCTCGCCCTTCTTGCGCACCAGTCCGACCTTCTTGAGGTCGTTGAGGAGCCCTTTCACGAATTCGGATGTGAGCTCCAGCGATATGCTATAGGCCTCTTCGGTGCCCTCAAGAGGAGTGCCGTTGAGCGTCTCCAGGGCCTCCTCGGGCGTCAGCGTTCCGCGTTCTTCGAGGATCTCCAGGGTTCTTGCGATGACGGCTCTCTTCATGGAAACACCCGCCCGGAACGATATGTACTCCTCTTCATCGATCCCGAGGTCGTCGATGATCTCGTCGATCATATCGAGATCCCCATCGATGATGGCCTCAGGGCCGAAGATCAGCAGGTGTTCGGGCACCGGCGTGACAGTCACCGCCATCGTGACGTTGTGCTCTTTGAGAGTCTCCGGAATAATCTCCTCAGCGGCCTCGCCCGGGATGGTGATGATGATATCCTCAGGATCCATATGCCCCTTCACGGTCACCGTCTCACCCACAATCTCGATCAGGCCGTTCTGATCCAGCATGGAGAGCGCCGTCATCTTGTATAATATGGACTTCGCCAGGGCATCCGAGCGTTCCTCTCCCGGGGCAACATCGGCGAGTGGCGCCATCCACTCTTTGAGGTCGGCCATAGAGATAACATTCCCGGGCCGGTACTTCTCCATGAACCGGGCGATATCCTCCGCGATGCACTCCGTCATATCAAGGTAGGGGTCATACAGATGCCCGGTATCGAAATATTCGTCCTCCCAGTCATCGGCATCTTCTTCGTCTTCCCGGTCATCGGCGCCCTCCTTGTCCTCCGGGGCGTCGAACTCTTCTCCCTCTTCCTCAGCCAGGAATTCCTTGCGGAGTTTCTCGATTCGCGCCATCTCTCCCTTCAGCAGCGCCCTGATATCCCCGATCGTTCCCTTCGCAGCAACCCGGCCGTCCAGGGTAACCGTCTGCGTGATACGGGTCGGCATACCGGCCTCCCTGAAGGCGCGCGCGATCTCCGGGCCGTCGATGAGGCCACGGATGATGATCATCTCTTCGAGTACCATACGTCTTCCCCACACTATTGACGTACCTGCTCATAAGGTCGCCGATAAAGGAGCGCGAGAAAGTCCCTTTTTGATGAGATACTCGTGTGCTTCAAGCGCCGCCTTCGCCCCTTCGCCTGCAGCTATGATGATCTGCTTGCCCTTGATGCAGGTCGCATCGCCGGCCGCAAAGATTCCGTCGACGTTTGTGTGATTGTTCTCGTCGACCAGGATCTCGTGCTGCTCGTTCTGCGCCACCAGATCCCCGAGGAACCCCGTATTCGGTATACGCCCGATCTCAAGGAAGAGCCCTTCCACGTCGAGAGCCGTCTCCCTCCCGGTCTCGCGATCGCGAACCGTGACGCCGGCCAGGGCTGTATCGCCGTGGAGCTCCACCACCTCGTGATTGGGGAAGACCCGCACACCTGCCTCCTCTGCTCGCCTGATATAGATCTCGTCGCACCGGAGAGCGCTCCTGACGATCAACGCCACGGAACTTGCAATCTCTGTCATCTCGACGGCTGTCTGGATCGCTGCATTCCCCCCGCCGACGATGGCGATGGGCCGATCGCGGAAGAGCGGTCCGTCACAGGTCGAGCAGACGGATATACCTCTTCCGATCAACCGGTCCTCACCCGGGAGCCCCAGGGTCCGGGGCTGTTTCCCGGGGGCGAGGATGACCGTCCGGCAACGATAGGTGCTGGACGCCCGGACAAAAAAGAGGTCGCCTTCCTTCTGGATACCCCGGACCCGGTCAAGCTCGAGACCGACATCGAACCCGCGGACCTGGTCCTCAAACTTCCCGATAAGGTCCTCTCCCGTGATCATCCGAAATCCCATATAGTTCTCGATTGCCCAGCTCCAGGCTGCCTGACCACCGATATCCTCCGACACGACGATGGTCTTCATGAGTTTTCTCGCACAGTAGACCGCGGCCGTCAACCCTGCCGGCCCCGCACCCACGATGACCGCATCATAGATCTCATCCGCCACCGGCGTCCCGAAGAGTTCCCGGAGCTTCTTCGCATCGAACCCGACGATCACCTCATCGCCGAAGACCGTGACCGGCACGCCCCGCTGTCCCGATATCCGGACCATCTCCCGCGCCGCCTCGCGTTCCTTCCCGACATCGACGATCGTGTATTCGACACCGTGCTTCTGGAGAAACGCCTGGACCATCCGGCAGTAGGGACAGCTCTCCGTCGTGTAGACCTTCACGCCTGCCATAAGGAAAGGATAGTTCGGGAGCTCTATTTAACTTGTGGGGATGGAGCGCGCGGGAGATCCGGCCGGAGCGATACGGGGCAAAAAAGAGGGTTATTGGACCTCGCGGAACATCCGCGCCGGGACCCCGCAGATGGGGCACTTCTCCGGCGCCGCTCCGAGCTCGACGTTGCCGCAGACCGGGCAGAGATAGATCTTCTCCACGTCGATATCTTTTCCCTCCCGGACAGCCTCAAGTGCCTGGAGGTAGAGGTTTGCGTGCACCTCTTCGGCCTTCATGGCGTGGGTGAAGACGATCGCAGCCTCATTCCTCCGCTCTTTCTTCGCCTCTTCAGCAAACGTAGGGTACATCGTCATGAACTCGTAGTTCTCCCCCTCGATCGCGCCTTTCAGGTTCTCTTCGGTGCTCCCGACGGCGTTCTTGATGAAGAGGAGACGTTTTGCGTGGACGGCTTCTGCCTCGCTTGCCGCCCGGAAGAGTTTCCCGACCACCGGGTAACCTTCGGCGGTTGCTTTCTCGGCAAAGACCGAGTATTTCCTGTTCGCCTGGGATTCCCCGGCGAACGCTTCCTGAGCGTTCTCATCTGTCGGCATAACGAATTATTTCGGAGGTGCCCCGTTAAATATCTTTCACCCGGCGCCCCCGGAAACCCTATGCCGCGGGAGCGACTATTACCGGTATATGCAGGGTGACCGGGTGCAACGGGTCTTCGTCATCGTCCTCATCTTGAATGTCGCCGTTGCAGTAGTAAAAGCGGTCTTCGGCGTCATGGCAGGATCGGTGAGCATGGTGGCGGATGCTCTCCACTCGGGATTCGACTCCTTCTCAAACGTCGTCGGGATCGTTGCCATGCACCTTGCAGGGAAACCCCCCGACCCGGAGCACCCGTACGGCCACGGCAAGATCGAGACCCTCGGGACCCTCGTCATAGGGGCGATGCTCCTCCTGACCGCTGCCGGCATCCTCCTTGAGGGGTACGGGCGCCTCATTACCCCCGTCACTCCCGAGATCACCCCCATCACCGTCGGGGTCATGGTCGGGACGCTCATCACCAACATCATCGTCTCCACCTACGAGCGGCGGAAGGGCGAGGAGTACCAGAGCCAGATCCTCATCGCCGACTCGTTGCACACAAGGAGCGACGTCTTCGTCTCCACCGCCGTCCTCGGCGGGTTCCTCGCCATCAGGCTCGGCTACCCCGCGGCCGACCCGATCATCGCGCTCGGCATCGGCCTCCTCATCGCGCGAATGGGTGTCGGAATCCTCTACGGAGCCGCGGAAGTCCTCATCGACTCGATGAACCTTCCCTGCGACCCGGCGCTCGTCCGGGCCGTGGTGATGGATACCCCCGGTGTCGCCGGTTACCACGACTTCCGGTGCCGGGGTAAACCGGGCGAGATATTTGCCGACATCCACGTCACCGTCGACCCGGCCCTCTCCATCGCCCGGGCCCACGCGATCTCCGAGGAGGTGGAACAAAGGCTCAAAGAGACAGTGCCGGGACTCGCCGAGGTCGTCGTCCACATCGAACCGGACGATTCAGCGTGAGGAGAGGAGTTGCCCGAGCTCGTAACCCTTCCGGTAGGCCGCCTCCATCACCTCCGGCCGCGTCCTGATATCCTGGATGGTGTCCATATCGTTTCGGAGCACCTCATCCCAGTAGGGGCAGTCGATGATCTCTCCAAACGCCTTCGCGGTCATCTTCGCGCCCTCAAAGACGGTCGGAAGGTTCATCCCCGCTATCGATATGAAGAGCATTTTGCGCCTCCTCCTCTGTTCAGGGGATATAAAGGACCTGCCCCGGTGATACTTCGCCATGTAAAAGACCTGGAACCGGTCCATGAACGACTTGAGCCTGCCCGGGATCCCCATCGTCATAACGGGAGTGGCGATGATCAGGCCGTCCATCTCCCGAAATTTGTCGTATATCCCGATCATCTCGTCCCTGATCTCGCAGGTCTCATTTTCCTGGCAGTAAAAGATCTCCATACAGGGCGCGACATCCAGGTGTGCGGCAACGATCCGCTCGACGTCGCACCCGGCCTCCTCCGCCCCCCGGATGGCCTCATCGAGGAGGCGAGCGGTGTTCCCGTCGGGGAGCGGGCTCCCGAGAAGAGCAATAACCTTCCTTCCCATGATGCTGGGTTACACACGGCCCTATTAATAAGATGCGGCTCTCCGGGGCCCGGGAGCCCGCTCCGGCCTTGCCCGTGAGGATACTGCTAAATACTTTGAAACGATATGATCGCTCTGGTGAGTGCCTGTGGCCGAACCAGGAACCAGAACGACAGCAAAAGCAGGAGAGAAGCCGGGCCCCGGACGGTTCATCTGCATCGACTGCGGGAAAGAAGTCCGGATCGGCAGCACCGACGAGGATCTCGTCAAGTGCCCGACCTGTGCCTGTGAGATGTACAACTGTCTTCCGATGACCCACATCAGGCCGGATATCAAGACGCCGGAGGATGTCATGAATCCTCCTGAGAGGAAGAAGTGACCGGAAAACTATCAAGGTGAGAGATGTGGTGAACGTATCAGCAAAAGGTGAGATTTACCGCTGCGAGATCTGCGGAAACGTGGTCGAGGTCCTGGAGGCCGGCGGCGGCGAGCTGATCTGCTGCGGCGAGCCGATGGTGCTTGAGGAGTGACGGACGTGGCGGAAGAGCAGAAAAACCTCGAAGAGAAGATTGGAAAGATCCCCGAGATCTTCAAAGAGCTCAAAGAGACGGATCCCGACCTTTACGGGAAGGTGATGGGGCTCGATCAGATGATCTGGGCCGACGGCGCCCTCTCAAAGCAGACGAAGAAGGTCATCGCGATCGCGATCGCCGCCGCTCTCCGGGATGGGCATGCCGTCCGCGCACAGATGGCCGGCGCCGGGAATCTCGGCGTATCGAAGGAAGAGATCGAGGAAGGACTCAGGGTCGCGTTCCTGCTTGCAGGGATGCCGGCCTACGTCCACGGCAAGACCGCCCTCGAAGAGTATCTGGGCAGCCGCCCGCGGAAGTGATACGATGGAACCAGAAGGATTACCCCAGATGCCGGTTATCGGCGAGAATGCACCCGAATTCGACGCATTGACCACCCATGGACCTCTGAAACTCTCGGACCTCGCAGGAAAGTGGGTCATCCTCTTCTCCCACCCGGCCGACTTCACGCCGGTCTGCACCACGGAGTTTATCGCATTTGCCGGGATGGCTGACGAGCTTGCAAAACTGAATGTCCAGCTCGTCGGCCTCTCGATCGACAGCGTTCACTCGCACCTTGCGTGGGTCAGGAACATCAAGGAGAAGATGGGCGTCGATATACCGTTCCCCATTATTGCCGACCTCGACATGAAGGTTGCAAAGCGTTACGGGATGCTCCACCCCGGGCAGAGCAGCACATCGACCATCCGGACGGTCTTCTTCATCGACGATAAGGGCATCATGCGTGCCATGCTCTACTACCCGATGTCCAGCGGCCGCTCCATGCCCGAGATCCTCAGGCTCACGAAGGCCCTCCAGACCGCCGATAAGCACCATATCGCGACGCCGGCGAACTGGGAACCCGGTGACAAGGTCATCGTCCCGGCCCCAAAGACGCCCAAAGAGATCGAAAAGCGGATGCAGGAAGGCTACGAGTGCAAAGACTGGTACCTCTGCTTCAAAAAACTTTAAATCCGACACTTTTTTGCCTTCAGCCGGACAGTACTCACTGTATGACCATTGATGTCCTCGCGTTTGCGACATCGCCCCGCCGCCATGGCAACTCCGAGACCCTGCTCGACTGGATGCTCGATGCGATGAAAGAGGAAGGGGCAGCGGTCGAGAAGATCGTCGTCCCGGAAGTCGATATCCGGCCCTGCCGGGGGTGCAACGCCTGCGCGAAGCTCAACCGGTGCATCCAGCGGGACTACATGGACTACGTCCACGACCGGATCGTCGAGGCCGACTGCATCATCCTCGCGTCCCCCATCTACTGCATGGGGCTTACGGCGCAGGCGAAGGTGCTGGTCGACCGTGCGCAGGTTTTTTGCACCCGGAAGTACGTGCTTCGCCTCCCGGTCGTTCCCCCGGAGCGGAAGGGAAAGCGTGTCGGGGTCTTCCTCTCGACCGCCGGGCAGAACTGGGACCATGTCTTTGATGCGGCGATACCGTCGGTGAAGTGCTTCTTCAACGTCATCGACGTCAGGGATAAGGATATCCGGTACCTGATGGTGAACAACGTCGACGAGAAAGGAGCGATCGCCTGCCATCCCACCGCGAGAGCAGACGCCGCGGCCCTGGCCGGAGAGGTCGCCGCGTACCTGCAGGAGGTCGGTGTGGCATGACCGACCCCGTGACGGTCCTCGGGATATCCGGGAGCCCCCGGCGGCACGGGAACACCGAGACCCTGCTTGATGCCGTCCTCGAGGGGACCCGGGAGGCCGGGGCCGACGTGGAGAAGATCGTCCTCCGGTCGCTTGCCTACACCCCGTGCAGGGGGTGCAACGTCTGCCACAAGACCGGGGTCTGCATCATCGAGGACGACCTCACGGAGATTTTCGATAAGATCGCCGCCGCCGACGTCCTCATCATCGCGTCTCCCATCTACTCGATGGGGATCACGGCGGAGACGAAGGGGTTGATCGACCGTGCCCAGTACCTCTGGGCACGCAAGTTCATACTGAAGACCCTCTACTTCACCACCGAACAGACCCGCCGTCATAAGGGGATCTTCGTATCGACTGCGGGGCTCGGGTGGGGGAACGTCTTCGATGCGGCGTTTCCCGCCATCACCGCCTTCTTCAACACCACCGGGTTTGAGTACTGGGACAACGTCATAGCAAACGATCTCGACCGCTACGGCGGGATTGCGGGCCACCCCACCGCACTCGCGGCAGGCCGGGAGAAGGGGCGGGAGGTGGTCGCTCTCATCCGGAAGATGCAGGCGCGAGAAGGCACGGAGACCTGATCCCCTCCGGGTCGGGTGGGCATCAATACTATTTCCCCGGCTGCCGGATCCCGATATATTCCAGCAGGGTCCCGATGTGAAGCGCGGGTAATATTTTCCCACTCATTCGGGATCGAAGTGTATTAATACGGCTATGGTAAGATAACACCCCTGTAACTACCCCCGAGATGCTTTTCAGGGCCACAGAAGGATACGCAGGTGACTCCTATCAAACCCCGGGAAACCCCTGATGAGGTGCCACTGGAATTACGGTTACTTGACGGCATTGATGACTGGCTTCTCCTGATCGGCAGGGATCACAACGTAATCCGGGTAAACTCGGCCATCCGCCGTATCCACGGGGCACTGGAGGGCGACCTCGATCAGGCTGTCTGCGCACTCGGCGGGAGCAGAGGTCTTGCCGGGAGGATCCGCACCGCGCTCGACGATGAAGATGAGATCCCCGGGTTTGAGTGCCGGCTCCAGGGCCCGGGCGGAGGGGAGCGGCGGTATCTCTGCTCGGGGTGGAGGATGCCGCCCGGGGAGGGCTGGTTACTCCGGTTCCGGGAGATCCCCGTTGCCGGGGATTACGAGGCCGTCGTCGAGCATACCGGGACGGCGACGATCCTCATCGAGGACGATGGCACCATATCGCTTGCGAACACGGAGTTCGAGCGGCTCTCCGGGTACTCGCGCCGGGAGATCGTCGGGGTGAAACGGCTGACCGATTTCATTGCCTCCGAGGACGAGTGCCGGCAGATCAGAGAATACCATATTCTCCGGAGGAGTAACCCCGCGGCGGCGCCGAAGAACTACTCATTCTCGTTCATCGACCGGGCCGAAAACGTCCATATCGTCGAGGCCACCATCGGCATGATGCCCGGGACGGCCCGGGCGGTTATGTCGCTCATCAACGTGACCGGGCGGAGGCGTGCGGAGCAGGCGCTGCAGGAGAGCGAAGAGCGGTTGAACCTTGCATTCCTGGCGGCAAACGACGGACTGATCGATTGGGACGTCCGCACCGGCAAAATCTTTTACAGCCCGCGCAGTTTTACGATGCTCGGCTACGAACCGGGAGCGTTCGTGCCCACGTACCCCATGATCCTTACCCTCGTCCATCCTGAGGACCGCGATCGTGTTGGGGAGGCGCTCGCCGATCTTACCTCCGGCCGGCGCGACCGCTGCGATATGGAGTTCCGGGTGCGGTCAGCATCCGGGGACTTTGTCTACGTGCTCGACCGACTCCAGGTGGTCAGCCACGGTGCCGGCGGAGAGCCGCTCCGGATCGTGGGGACGCATTCCGATATCACGGAGAGGAAAGAGGCGGAGAGAGAACTCCGGATCAAGGATATGGCGATAGCGTCATCGCTCGATGCCATCTCCCTCACCGATCTTGAAGAGAGGATCACCTACGCCAACCGTGCTTTCCTCACCATGCATGGGTGGGATCGGGAGGAGATCATCGGGCAGCCGGCTTCCGTGCTCTGGGCCGATCCGGAGGAGGCAAAAAGGGTCATCGCGGAGTTCCTTCGGGACGGCACCTGGTCCGGGGAGGTGGCGGGGCGACGGCGGGATGGGTCGACCGTCCATATGCAACTCGCCCTCTCCACTATCACCGACGAGGCAGGAGCACGGCTCGGTTCAATGGGTTCCGGGATCGATATCACCCGGCGAAAACAGGCTGAACGGGAACTTCTGATTCGCAATATGGCGATAGCGTCCTCGCTCACTGCATTCGCGATCACGGATCTCGACGGCCGCCTGACCTACGCCAACCAGGCGTTCTTCTCCCTGTGGGGCTACACCTCCGCTGCTGAGGTCGTCGGGAGGCGGGTTACGGGGTTCTGGCAGGATGAAGGGGAGGCGGAGGATGCCGTCCGGATGCTCCTTGAGACCGGCAGGTATACCGGCGAACGGGTCGGGAGGAGGCGGGACGGGGCGAAATTTTATGCCATGTTCTCCGGAAACCTGGTCAGGGATGAGGCCGGAGCACCCATCTGCCTTGCGGCCTCCCTCACCGATATCACCGATCTGAAACGAGCCGAGGCGGAGATCCAGGCCCATAACCGGGAGCTCTCGGTCTTGAACCAGATCATCGGGGTATCCACATCCGCAACCGGGATCGATGAGGCACTCGGGGATATGCTCGCGGCGACCATCGCCCTCCTCGATCTCCGTGGCGGCGGCGTCTACCTGGTCGAGGCGGACCGGCAGAGAGCACGGCTTATATGCACCCGGGGTCTCCCGGATGGTTTTCCCCTGCAGACGTGCATCCCCGACATCACCGCACCCCCGTATGCGGATGTGCTGGTGGTGGGAGAGCCCTTCTTCTTTGACGATCCCACGCACCTCCGCTACCCGGGGGAGGAGAGGGAGATGTTGCACCCTTACGCCAGTATCCCGATCGTAGCATCCAGAGGGATCATCGGGTCGTTGAACGTGGTGCCTCGCGACCGCAGGCGGTTCACCGACGCCGACCGCTCCCTCCTTCTCGCCATCGGAAAAGAGGTTGGGAGTTCTCTTGAGTGCATACTGCTGATCCGGCAGCTTGAAAGCGCCGAGCGGGAGGCGAACCTCTACCTCGATATCCTCAGCCACGATATCAGGAACGCGGAGAACATATCAAGTCTCTACATCGATATCCTCATCGATATGCTCGAAGGCGATGCGAAGGATCACGCACAGAAGATCCGGAGCAGTATCCGAAAGAGCATCGAGATCTTACGGAACGTCTCGACGATCCGCCGGATCCATCACGAGTCGGTCACGCTCGCGCCGGTCGATCTCGATGAGGTGATCCGGGACGAGATCGGGGTATTCTCCGAGATCAACTTCAACTATGAGGGAACCGATCACGCGGTCATGGCCGATCCCCTCCTCCCCGAGGTCTTTACGAACCTCATCGGGAATGCCGTCAAGTTCGGGGGGCCGGCGGTCGAGATCACCGTCAGGGTGGAGGAGAGCGGTAACGACGTCCTGATCTCGGTCGAGGATACCGGACCGGGGATCTCCGACGAGATGAAAGATACCGTATTCATGCGGTTTGGAAAGAACAGGATCCAGAAGAGCGGCCAGGGCCTCGGCCTCTCCATCGTCCGGATGCTTGTCGAACGCTACGGTGGCACTATCCGGTCCGACGACCGGGTTTCAGGGTGCCCCGGATGCGGCGCGGCGTTCCGGTTCACTCTGAAGAGAGCCTGAAAATTGGGTGGGGCCTCACAGGAGCGACCAGAAGAGCGCCCCGGCGGACGCGACCATGAGCACCGCAAACACGGCCGGGTTCCAGGCGAGGATCTTGCGCCCATCGAGGACGCTGATCGGGAGCATGTTGAACGTCGCGATCATGGCGTTGACCCGGAAACCGACGAGGCCCACGATACCGATGAGACCGCCGCCGAAGAGCATGAGGAGCGCAAACGGTATGCAGAGGAGGAGGTTCGTGAGTGGTCCTGCTGCAGATATCCGCCCGTTCTCGGCCCGTGTCGCGTTTCCGTAGATATACGTCGCTCCCGGTGCCGCAAAGACGACCCCGACGAGCGCCGCCATCACCACGGCGACGAGGAGCATCTGGTTATCCTTCTTGAACTCCGCCCAGTAGCCGTAGCGCATCGCAGTGAACTTGTGCGCCAGCTCGTGGAGAATGAAGGCGACCCCTACCGTGAGGAGGGACATCACGAAGAAGAAGATGAGCCCGGTGACGTTCACCCCTCCCCGGATGTAGATCAGGGTGAAGGCGATTGAGATGGCGAGCCACGCGATCAGGAGATCCCGGCGCTCGCGCAGCGGTATTCGTTCCAGCATTTGGTACAGGGTTTGTCCCGGCACGATAATAGCCTTCGCCTCTTCCGGGAGATAGGCACGGACCTGGAAGGTTATTTCCCGGTCGCGGCCAACCATGGAGTATGTCCCTTGATGCCGTCAGGAGCGAGATCCGTGGGATCGACGAGAAGATCATAGATCTGATTGCAGAGCGGCAGAGACTTGCGGCGAGGATCGCCCGCCTCAAACAGGAGGAGGGCCTCCCCATCCGCGATGGGCCGCAGCGGAAGGCGGTCCTCGACCGGGTCTTCGCTCACGCCGCCGAGAGCCGGATCGACCCGGTTGCCGTACGGAATATCTTCGAGATCCTGATCGATATGAACGAAGAGCGGCAGCGGGAGTGCAGCGGGGATGGGAACCTGCCGTGAAAAAAAAAGATTAGAGGGTGATCATCGTCCCGACGCCCTCGTCGGTGAAGAGTTCGAGGAGCAGGTTGTGCTCCCGGTTGCCGTTCACGACGTGAGCGCTCGTAACACCGCTCCTGACCGCCCTCATGCACCCGTCGAGCTTCGGGATCATCCCCCCGCTGATGATCCCTTCGGCGATCATGGTATCCGCCTCAGACAGCGTAAGACGGTGGTAAGTCATCGTCCGGTCGGCGTTCATCACGCCGTCGACATCCGTTAAGTTGATCAACTTGAACGCCTGCAGGGCAATCGCGATCTCGGCCGCCGCCGTATCGGCGTTGATGTTCAGGCTCCCGCCCTGCCGGTCGATCGCTATCGGGGCCACGACCGGGATATAGTTCTGGGCAAGGAGGCAGTGGAGCACCTCGGGGTCGACCTCCTCGATCTCGCCGACCCGGCCAAGGTCCACCTCTTCCTCGACCTCCCCCACCCTCACCCGCTGGGGCTCCATCTTCCGGGCGATGAGGAGGTTGCCGTCGTTGCCGGATATCCCGACCGCCCGGGTGCCGCAGTTCGCGATGAGAGAGACGATCCCGTCGTTGATCTTGCCCACGAGGACCATCTGGGCGATCTCGAGCGTCTCGGCATCGGTGATCCGGAGGCCCCCGACGAACCTGGGTTCTTTCCCCATCGCCTGCATCTTTGCGGTGATCTCGGGACCGCCGCCGTGGACCAGGACGACTTTCATCCCCACGTAGCGCAGAAGGACGGCGTCGCGGATCACCGTCTCCAGGATATTCTGGTCGACCATCGCGTGGCCGCCGAGTTTGATCACGATCGTCCTGCCGTAAAACTTCTGGATGTAGGGGAGTGCTTCCATCAGCACGTCTTCGCGTTTCATGTCGTATACCTCCCGTTGATCTCTACGTACTTCTCGGTGAGGTCGCACCCCCATGCCGTCGCCATTCCGTCGCCGGCCGCAAGGTCGAGGTCGAACGCGACGGTATCGCCGTGCATGGCCTTCTTTGCCGCCCCGAGGTCGGCGACGATCTCGCCGCGGACGACGAGCGGCACCCCGCCGACGGAGAGGGAGACCGCGTAGGGGTCGAACTCTGCGCCGGCTCTCCCCGCCGCCGCGACCACCCGGCCCCAGTTCGGGTCTTCGCCGTATATGGCGGTCTTGACGAGCGGAGATGCGACGATTGTCCGCGCAACGCCGGCAGCCTCGTCCTCGTCGGCGGCGCCGCGGACCGTCACCTCGAGGAGCTTCGTCGCCCCCTCGCCGTCGCGGGCGATCTGGATGGCAAGGCTGCGGCAGACGGCCTCGATCGCTCTTGCAAGTTCTTCGCGATCCACCCGGCCCGCGGTACCGGTCGCGGTGCAGAGAGCGACGTCGTTCGTGCTCGTATCGCCGTCGACCACGACCCGGTTGAAGGACCGCCGGGT
>MPOY01000205.1 GCA_001896715.1 Methanoculleus sp. EBM-46 | reverse complement strand
CCCACGACGCACTGTGGATACTTCTCCGGAGCCCGCGAGATTTGCCGTTCTCTTTCAAATACTTGATATTCAGGTCTTCAACACAGATCGTCGCATAGGTGTCAACGTACTGACGGGAGAGTTTGTGCAGGAAATCGTTCTTCTGGTTGGTGACATGATCATAGACCTTCTCCAGTTTCCTTTTTGCCTTCTTCCAGTTTTTCGAGAACCGTTGTTTCCGGGCAAGACTCCGCTGGATCTTCTTGATCCTGCCCAGAGAATGTTCATAGAACCTGGGGTTCTCGATCACTGCACCGTCACTATCGACCGCAAACGAGTTCAGACCGACATCGATACCGACAGACTGCCCTTCACGCTTTGACTTGTAGACCTCCTGCTCTGTCTGAATGATCACATACCATCTATCGCCGGAACGGGTGATCAGGACACCCTTCACCTTCCCGGTGTAGGGTCGGTGCATGTTGAACGGAATCGTTCCGATCTTCGAGAACGTAATCGAACTATGCTCGCGATCGATCTTGAAACCCGACTGATTATAATTGATCGTCCGGTATCGGGCTGCACTCTTGAATCGGAGTTTGCCGATCTTCCGTCCTCTCTTCTTTGTCTGCGAGAGTGCAGCGATGTTGCTCCAGAGGGTATAGTTGACCATCTGGAGCACTTTAGAGTACACGTCCTTGAGTGCAGGATTCTCCTCTTTCAGCGTGACGATCCGCGCCTGCGTTCCCCGCATCGTCGGAGAGATTCCATTCTCTCGTGCCGTGTTGCATTCTTCGAGAAGTTTGTTGTAGAGCCACCTACAGGTATCAAGTGCAGTGTTCAGCCGTGTTTCCACGGTTGCGTCTGGATACGCTCGGTACTTGTAGGAAACGATCATTTACTTCTCTATCTGCGAGTCAACATACTCTTTCAGCGCATCGAGGCTTACCTGTCCTGACGTTGCAAGGAAATATGACGGAGACCAAAAAGAGTCCCCACACAGCAAATTCTTTGTTGCAGGGAACTCCTGCCGTAGTCTCCGTGCCGATACTCCCTTGATCACGTTGACAACATTGACGAGGTTGGTTTTCGGAGTCGCCTTGAAGAGAAGATGATAGTGATCTTCCGCAGGTTCGTGAGCAACAACGTCTATACCCAAT
>MPOY01000148.1 GCA_001896715.1 Methanoculleus sp. EBM-46 | reverse complement strand
TGTACGGCGCTGTGTTCAACCGGAAGGACAGCGCCGGGCATTCTATGAATAGTTCTATCGGAGAGCAAAATAAACGTTCTGAAATGCTACTCGACCATAGGGCCCGGCGGGACAGTACGCTCTCCGGGGGAGATTTCGCCTTCCGAAAGAGCGGTTAACCTTACCCTGGTGCCCTGGAGATCCGGCCCTTTCGGCCCATCTCCCGCGATCAAAGCAACGTTTAAGTATGTGGGGGCCGGGAGGGGGAAGCATGCCACCTGCACGCGACATCAAGGTTCCTCTCGATGTGCCCGCCGGGGAGGAAGAGAGGTACCGGGAGAACTACCGGACGATCACGCACGGCACCGGGAGATTGATGCTCTTTGCCGGGGATCAGAAGATCGAACACCTCAACGACGATTTCTATGGCGAAGGCATTCATCCTGAGGACGCCGACCCCGAACACCTCTTCCGGATCGCAAGCCGGGCGAGGATCGGGGTCTTTGCGACGCAACTGAGCATGATAGCACGGTATGGCGGGGATTACCGGGACGTGCCCTACCTCGTCAAACTCAACTCGAAGAGCAATCTGGTCAAGACTTCTCAGCGGGACCCGATCAGCTCGGAGCTCCACCACGTCCGGCAGGCCGTCGACCTCCGGGATCGGACGGGGCTTTCAATCGTCGGTGTCGGCTACACGGTCTATGTGGGAAGCGAGTACGAGGCGATGATGCTCTACCAGGCTGCCCAGATCGTCAACCACGCGCATGCAAACGGGCTCCTCACCGTCTTCTGGATGTATCCCCGCGGCAAAGCGGTCAAGGACGAGCGCGACGCGCATGTTGTCGCGGGGGCGGCGGGGGTCGCGGCGGCTCTCGGGAGCGATTTTGCAAAGGTGAACCCGCCGAAGGTCGATGGGAAGCCTGATGCCGCACTCCTCCGGGAGGCGGTGGCGGCGGCCGGCAGGACGGGCGTCGTCTGTTCGGGCGGATCGCAGATCAGCGTGCCGGAGTTCCTGCAACAGCTCCACGACCAGATCCACATCGGCGGTGCGGTCGGGAACGCGACCGGGAGGAACATCCACCAGCGGTCGCTTGACGAGGCGGTCCGGTTCTGCAACGCCATATCGGCGATCACCCTCGACGATGCGAGTGTGGATGAGGCGATGAAGATCTACAGAGGGGGAAAGTGATGAGATGACGACGGTAGGCGTACTGACGGGCGGAGGGGACTGTCCGGGCCTGAACGCGGTGATCCGGGCGGTCGTGCGAACCGGAGCAAGACATGGTTTTGACACGATCGGGATACGGGACGGATGGCGCGGTCTGATCGTCGGGGACGTCGAACCGCTCACCGACTACTCGGTGACGGGGATCCTCCCGAAAGGGGGAACGATCCTCGGGACGTCGCGGACGAACCCCTTCAAGGACGAGGAGAACGTGCAACGATTGCTGGACAACATCAGAAGATTCGGTATCGATGCGCTGGTCGCGATCGGCGGCGAAGATACCCTCGGTGTCGCAAACAGGCTCTCGAAGATGGGTATCCCGGTGGTGGGTGTCCCTAAGACCATCGATAACGACGTCGCTGCGACCGACTACACCTTCGGGTTCGATACTGCCGTCTCGATCGTCACCGAGGCGATCGATCGCCTCCACACGACGGCGGAGTCGCATCACCGGATCATGGTGGTGGAGGTGATGGGCCGGCATGCCGGGTGGATTGCGACCGTGGCCGGGATCGCGGGCGGGGCCGACCAGATCCTCATACCGGAGGTCCCGTTCGACATCGACGAGGTCGTCGGGCACCTCCGGGCGCGCTACGAGCGGGGGAAGAAGTTCAGCATCGTCGTGGTCGCCGAGGGAGCCCGGCCGAAGGGGCAGGAGGAGGCGATCACGCAGTCGGTCTGGCTGGATGAGTTCGGGCACGTGACGCTCGGCGGCATCGGTTCGCTCCTGCGCGGCGAGATCGAGGACCGGCTCGGCATGGAGGCGCGGGTGACGGTGCTCGGCCACGTCCAGCGGGGCGGGTCGCCGACGGCGCACGACCGGATGCTCGCGACCAGGTTCGGCGTGGCGGCAGCGGATCTCATCCGGGAT
>MPOY01000247.1 GCA_001896715.1 Methanoculleus sp. EBM-46 | reverse complement strand
TTGACCTGAAAGATGTGGCCCTCTTTTACTTCTCTGCTGTATTTGATCTCGACTATTTCTCTGGTCGGCCTGAGGATGTCCAGGGAGATTTCGTCGATTATTATGTCTTTATCTTCGCCCTGGCTGTATTGTTCGTGCAGAAGTTTGCCGAGCTGGACAGTCTCCGAAGTCGATTCCATGGAGATGTTATGAAGGAAGAACCAGAGTTGAGTCTTGCAGTGGTGTAGATAGTTGACCGCGTTTCCGCCGATCCTCGGCTGTCTGTCGATAAGTTCCACTACCAGTTTTCCTCGATTATGTTGTTGTCTTCAATAGGGCCGATATACCCTAGGATTGAGTCGTAATTCACCGGGGCGTACAGGAGACGTTTTTCATCTTTTTCGATTTTTCCGAGTACATCCCTCAAGGGAACTTTGACCATTTTTCCGATTTTTTCGATCACGTTCATTTTCGAGTCTTTGTACTCTTGAGGAATTACCTGAAGGGTTTTATAGGGCATCCGGCGTACAAGATCATCTGCCAGTCTTTCTTCTATCGTCATTGAGTAGATCCCGAAGTTTATGTCTCTAAGAAACTGCCAGGCGGCCTTTCCGGCTTCTATTTCGCTGTCTATAGTTTCAGGTTCATCCAGCGATTTCTCCATCATTCTTTGGAGATCCAGCCCGCCCGGCACGGGATTGTTTTCTAGAAGTTCAAGCGCCTTGTTGACGATACGCGGGGGATAGATAGAAGCGGAGTTCTCTTCCTGTGGATAAACAAAGACCTTACCGTCGGGATTCGTTCCCTGCCTGTTGATCCTGCCGAACCGCTGCGCCAGCGAATCGATCGGGGCAGCCTCGGTTACCAGTACATCGTAGTCTATATCCAGGCTGATCTCGATAGTCTGGGTGGCGACTATGATCTTCGGCCTGTTATTGGAGGTTATACGTGAGAGTATTTTGCCTCTATCTTCGAGATTGAAACGCCCGTGGTACAACACAATATCTTTTGAATCGACCTTTTGTGAGAGTGTCTGATAAGTCTT
>MPOY01000562.1 GCA_001896715.1 Methanoculleus sp. EBM-46 | reverse complement strand
TATATATATCATAATTTATCTATAGCTCTGGTGCTGGAGCACCTGTGCTTCAGCCTGCGACTCAAGGAGGTATGTACTTGGGCTATTTTAGCAGTAGACTTCAGCGAGAACATAACGAAAGCCCGACAACTTACCGGAAGGTACTGGTGCTCCTTTTGGGATGCATTGCGATCGGCGCCATCGTGCAGGCCGGCAGCGCCCTGGTCGTTGCGGCAGGCGACAGCCCTGCTCTCTCCAGGGCCCAGGCGGATTACGTCTGCGACGGCGCCGCCGATCAGGTCGAGATCCAGAGAGCGCTCAGTGCCCTCGGCAACGCGGGAGGCACAGTTACCCTGACTGAGGGTACCTTCCACCTCAGTGGAAACCTGGATATCCCGAGCAACGTGGTACTCGAAGGAAAAGGGCCTGACGCTACCTGGCTCAAGTGGTCCTCTGGCCGCATACAGTGTCAGGGAAAGCAGAACTTCGTGCTCCGTGACTTCAAGACGACCGGAACCGGCGCGATCTTCCTCTACAACTGCAACCACGTGAAGGTCCACAACGTCACGGCAACCGTCGACAGTTCCTCCTACGGAGGGGCGTTCTTCCTCTGGGTCTCAAACGCCGTCATGGAGGATATCGAGTTTGTCAACTGCAAGGCCATCGATTGCGGCCGGCACGGGTGGCAGAGCGACGGAGACGGTGCCACGAAGACGATTCGAAACATCCGCTACATCGACTGCGAGGCGATAAACTGCGGCCGGTATAGCCGTTTCTCCCCGCACGGTCAGTGGACATGCGGGTTCCAGCTTGCAGAGAACGCCAACGTCGAGGACTGTGAGGTCATCCGGTGTTATGCGGAAGGCAACTACGAAGCTGGGTTCATCGTCGAGGCCGCACCGAGCAAGAAGCGGATCGTCCTCCGGGACTGCGTCTCGAAGAACAACGGCGTGAAGCCTGACAACTACTACAACGGCCCGGACGAGAACATGTACGGCGCCCTCTTCGGCGCCGGGTTCTGGCTCCACGGTGATATGACCCTCATCAACTGCACCGCGGAGGATAACCGGAAGGCCGGTTTCGCCGTCTGGTATCCGTCGTCATACACGAAACTTTACAACTGCACCGATACCGGTTCTGAGATCGGGTACAAGTTCGACTACACGGACAACGTCAACGTGGAGAACTGCACCTCGATCGATGCCGGCAGGTATGGCATATACGCTGCAAATGCCGGGAAGATAACCACGAAAGGGCTGACCCTCGTCACCCCGAAGGGTGACGGCTCAAAGAGCAACGTCTTTGGTGTCTCCGGCTACCCGGTCCGGGATAGCTCGTTTGGCATCGAGACCTATGGCGGCAATGGTGCCGCGGTGTCGTGCCCGAGCGGCCAGAACGTCCAGTTCTCCGGGACCGTCCGGTCGAACGCGGCTCAGCCGGTGGCAGTCTCGGGTTCGGTCGACACGTCGCGCCTGAGCGTGCAGCCGTACTCCGGCGAGAAACCTTCGCCGGGTACCCCCACCCCAACTCCCACTCCCACCCCTACCCCCACCCCCACCCCCACCCCTACCCCCACCCCAACTCCCACCCCTACCCCGTCCGGGAAACCGGATCTCGTCGTGACCGGCATATCCTGGGAGCCGGCGAGCCCGGCCCCGGGGAGTGCGGTGACGTTGAAAGCGACGATCAAGAACCAGGGCGACGCCCCCACGCCTGCGGGCGTGAAGCACGGCGTCCTCTTCACGTTCGATGACGGAGCTGCGGGTTCCGGCATCTGGTCCGATGCTCACTCGACATCGATCGCACCGGGCGCCTGGGTGACGGTGACCGCGAACGGCGGATCTGCCGGCTCGACCTGGAAGGCGGTCGCCGGCACGCACACCGTGAAGGCGCACGTGGACGACGTCAACCGGATCGCCGAAGGGAACGAGAACAACAACGTCATGGAGAAGCAGATCACGGTCTCCGGCGTTGCGCCCACCCCCACCCCGACGCCCTCCGGAAAACCGGATCTCGTCGTGACCGATATATCCTGGGAGCCGGCGAATCCGGCCACGGGGAGCGCGGTGACGTTGAAAGCGACGATCAAGAACCAGGGCGACGCCCCCACGCCTGCGGGCGTGAAGCACGGCGTCCTCTTCACGTTCGATGACGGCGCCGCCGGGCCCGGCGTCTGGTCCGACGTCCACACGACATCGCTTGCCCCCGGGGCATCGGTCAGCGTGACCGCGAACGGCGGCTCCGCCGGCTCGACCTGGAAAGCGGTCGCCGGCACGCACACCGTGAAGGCCCACGTGGACGACGTCAACCGGATCGCCGAGGAGAACGAGACCAACAACGTTATGGCGAAGCAGATCATCGTCGGGACCGGCCCGGCTCCCATCAGGGGCGACCTCACTGGAGATGGCCGCGTTGACTGGGCCGACGTGATCGCTGCCGCCGATATGGCGCAGGGGAAGGTTACGCCCACCGCGGCTGCCGATTTCGATGGAAACGGCACCGTGGACTGGAAGGATGTCGCCCTGCTCGCCGACTTCTTCTTTGGCAGGACCGCTTCCCTGTAACGTCATGAGCAGGGGCCGGGGATAACCCCCACCCCTGCCCTATGTCTTCGCAAGGAGGATACCCATACTCTTCTGCCGACAACCCCCACCCCGCCGGCTCTTCTGCGAGGGATACCCTTACGCTCTCTGCCGGCGACCCCCACCCCGCCGGCTCTTCTGCGAGGGATACCCTTACGCTCTCTGCCGGCAGCCCCCGCCCCGCCGCGCCTTCGCAAGAGGATACCCTTACGCTCTCTGCCGGCGACCCCCACCCCGCCCGCGCCTTCGTGGGTGGATATCCATACGCTTCTTCCGGCAGCCCCCACCCCGCCCCGTGCCTTCGCAGGAGGATACCCGCACGCTTCTTCCGGCAGCCCCCGCCCCAACCGCGCCTTCGTGGGTGGATATCCATACGCTTCTGCCGGCACCCCCCACCCCGCCCGCGCCTTCGTGGGTGGATATCCATCCACTTCCCCGGCACCCCCCACCCCGCCCGCGCCTGCGGCGCTCCTCCCCCGCCCCCGCCGGGGGCGTGGGCAGTGCGTGGCGATATCAGGGGAGCAGCTGTATCCGGGGTGGAGCGGGTGAGCAGCCGTATCCGGGGTGGAGCGGGTGAGCAGCCGTATCCGGGGTGGAGCGGGTGGGAAACCGTATCTGGGGTGGAGCCGGCGGGAAACCGTATCTGGGGTGGAGCCGGCGGGAAACCGTATCCGGCTCTTCTCCAGGATCTCCCCATGCTGTGGACCGTGGGGATATCGCCATTGGGGG
>MPOY01000119.1 GCA_001896715.1 Methanoculleus sp. EBM-46 | reverse complement strand
CCGAGGAGATCCCCGTTCCCCGTCGTCACGATGGGCGTTCCGCAGAGGCATGCCTCGAGGAACGTGATGGGAAAGCCGGTGAAGCTCGGCGTCACGAAGACGTCGGCGTCGGTGAACGCGGCCATCTTGTCCTCCCTGCTCACGAACCCCGTGAAGATCACCCGGTCGTCAAGGCCAAGCGACCGGACCCGCCGCCTGAACTCCTCGTTGTGGCCCATATCCCCGCCCACCAGCATGAGGACGGCGTCGCCGAACTCCTGCCCGACCTCTCCAAACGAGCGGATCAGGAGATCGATCCCTTTTGTCGGGTCGAGTCGCCCGAGGTAGAGCACGACCTTCGTGGCGTCATCGATACCCCATGCTGCGCGGAACCTGCCGCGGGGAGGGAGGTCGGGGTATTCAGCAAGATCGATGCCGTTCGGGACGATGGCGATCTTCTCCTCATCGACGCCGAGGTTGCGGTAGCGCTCTGCCTCCGTCTCGTTGAGCGCGATCACTCCTGCGGCGCCGAGTATCACCTTCTTTGCCCAGAGAACGTCGAACAACCGTTTCATTCGCGCAGAACCGGTGTCGTCGGGGAGCGCCCCGTGCGCCTGGAGCACATACGGCACGCCGTACTTCCGTGCGTAGTGCGAGGCGATGACGGTGAGGAGGGTGCGGTGGTCGTGGATGTGGATAACATCGAATCGTGCCGTCTCTCTCTTTGCGACCGCCGGCATGCGATAGGGTATCACCGGCGGTGTCGCGCCGGGGATATACCTGCGCAGGTTCTCGAAGTAGTAGACGTTCATACCGTCGACATCGGTCGGGCGGTTTGTCGGCAGGTCGCTTGGGTAGATGCTCCGGTTCGTCGTGTAGACCGTGACGGCGTGCCCGTTCTCGTGAAGGTTCCGCGATATGTCGTATGCGACCCGCGCCACTCCCCCCGACTCCCAGACCGGTTTAAAAAACGGTGTAACCTGCAATATATTCACGCATATCCCTCTGTATATCGTTCTCTCAACCGTCTCCTGATCACGCCTGCATAACAGTTCAGGCAGAACGGGGTCACCAACCAGACCCCGCACTCGACCAGGGGGGCGAGGCCGTGCTGCCTGATGCGGTAGCGGTAACTCTCCAGGTTATAGGTGATGTACTCCTCGCCGATCTCCTCAAACCACCACCTCCGGGTGACCCTGCCGTTCTGGACGCACTCCGAACACTCCGTGATCCAGCGCTCCACCTTCTCCCCTATCCGCCCCTCCGCCGCCTCCGGCTGGAAATCGTCGTTGATGAAGCAGGGGATGACCGTATAGTCCCGGATACCATTCCGGTCAAGGTCTACCGAGAGGATCATGGTGCTCTTGATCTTCTCTTTGAAGAGTCCGGTATCGAACTGGAAGTTCCCGAGGGAGTAGGCGATCAGGCCGTCCTTATACCGTTCCAGCCCCTGGATGGTGTGCGAGTGGTGCCCGAGTATCAGGGTTGCTCCGCCGTCGATGAGGTCGTGGGCAAGCCCGACCTGGGCCGGAGAGGGGTAGTAGACGTTCTCGATCCCCCAGTGCAGGGAGACGATGATGTGGTCGCAGCGGTCCTTCAGCCTCCTGATCTCGTCGATGACGATCTTTTTCTTCAGCCTGGATACGGCGACGCCCGGCGGCGACCGGAACATGCCGTTCGTATACGCCAGGAATCCGAGTTTGATCCCCCTCCTCTCGACGACCAGGGCCTGCGGCGGCCCGTCGCCCCGTGCGCCGCCGATGTAGGCGATACCGTGGCTCTCAAGCACGTCGAGGGTCTTTTCAAACCCCTCCCGCCCCATATCGAGCGTATGGTTGTTCGCGAGGCTCAGTATATCGAACCCGGCCTCTTTGAGGTAT
>MPOY01000168.1 GCA_001896715.1 Methanoculleus sp. EBM-46 | reverse complement strand
CGCCGGCAACGTGGCGGCCGGGAACAATCGGTTCGCGTTCGACTTCTACCGGCGCCTCGCGACCGACCCGGCGCACGCGGGAGATAACCTCTTCTTCTCTCCCTACAGCATCTCGTCGGCTCTCGCGATCACCTGCGAAGGCGCCCGCGGCGCGACCGCCGACGAGATCGGGGCGGTGCTGCACCTCCCGACAGACGAGACCCTCCGGCGAGAGGGGTTTGCCGCGATCGATACCGGTCTGAACTGCGCGAGCGGCAACTACACCCTCCGCACCGCAAACGCCCTCTGGGCGGAGAAGACCCATTCGTTCCTCCCGGAGTACATCGACGTGGCCGTTCGCTGGTATGGGGCAAACGTCACGAACCTCGACTTCGTCGAGAATCCCGGGGGGTCGCGGGAGACGATCAACCGGTGGGTGGAGGAGAAGACCGAAGAGAAGATCCGCGACCTCCTGCCGCCGGGTTCGATCGACTCCATGACCCGGATCGTGATCACGAACGCGATCTACTTCAAAGGCACCTGGGCCGAGCAGTTCGACCCCGACGGGACGACCGGGGAGGAGTTCCGGGTCGGACCGAACGAGACGGTGACCGTCCCGATGATGCACGGGAAAACCATCTATCCGTACGCCGAGACCGATACCCTCCGGGTGCTCGAGATGCCCTACGCGCACGGAAACGAAACCGAACTCGCGATGCTCGTCCTCCTCCCGAAGGAAGATAACCTGACGGCTGCGGAGGAGGCCCTGGACACGGAGAAGCTTGCCGGCCTGCAGGAGTCCCTGGTCTCACAGAACGTCAGGGTCTTCTTTCCGAAGTTCACGCTGGAGACCGGGTATCCTCTAGCGGGAGTGCTTGCGGCGATGGGGATGCCGACGGCGTTCTCCCCCGATGCCGACCTCTCGGGGATGGACGGCACGAGAGATCTCTTCATCACCGGGATCTTCCACAAAGCGTTCGTGGACGTGAACGAGGAGGGCACCGAGGCCGCGGCCGCGACCGGGGTCATAGGGGGGAAGGGTGTCACACCCGTCTTCCGTGCGGACCACCCGTTCGTCTTCCTCATCGTCGAGAAGAACTCCGGCACGATCCTCTTCGCAGGAAGGGTCGTCAATCCCGAAAGCCCGTGAACGAGAGGCTGTTCTCTCCCCTTTTGTCGGCAACGGATACCGGGGCAACTGTCGCCTACCTGTTTCATGAAGGGATGGTAGGTTGCCCCGCCGTCTGTGCCGCCGAGCAAAGAGAGGAGCATCGCGACCTCTTCTCTGAGTGCGGGGATATCGCGGTTGACGACCGCCCAGACTTCCTCAGGGTCCACGCGGAAGTATGCGTGAACCAGAACGTTCCGAAGACCGATCACCTGTTTCCAGGGAACGCCGGGAGAAGCGCTTCTAAGGTCAGGGGGGAGGCGGGCGGCTGCTTCCCCGATGATCCGGAGATGGTGGACCATCCAGACCTGCACCAGTTCGTCCTGCAAGAAAGCATCTCTGCCCCGGACGGCATACCGCTCAATCTCCTTGATCGCTTCCTGGATGTCGAGGAGCCGGTCGATCCCATCCCTCATATCGGCACTGCCTCTTTCAAGATCCGCTTTTTGTACCGTTCCTTGAGCGCCGCTTCCGTCACCACGTCCACCCGGCACCCCAGGGCCTCCTCCAGGTCCTGGATGAGTGCGATGTGATCAAGGAGGCTCCTGCCCGGTTCCAGCTCAACAAGGAGGTCGAGGTCGCTCTCCGGGCCTGCCTCGCCCCGGGCGACCGACCCGAAGACCCGGAGGTTCCTGGCACCGTGTCGCCCGGCTATAGCGAGAATCCTGGACCGCTTCTCCTGGATTAGATCCACTGTGACAGGCATGGCTGTTCAATATCTTCTATCGGGAGCTGGCAATATAAATCTGCCCTCAATGGTCGCACCCCTAAAAAGATCCCGGGCATACCCCGAACTATGGTCTTCCGAAGAGGGTGAAATCCGGCTGGCACCCCCCCTTCTTGTACTGCTGATTGGGAATCGATGCACTAAAGAGAGAAAGTATCTCTCCATCGCTCAATAAGCCGCCCTGTTTCCTCACGACGACCGGAGCCGGGAGAGGATCCGGAGCTTCTTTGCAAGCGCCGCCTCCGCCGCCCGCTCGACCCCCGCCTTCATCTCCGCAAAGTCTCTCTTGTCCTCGTCCACGACCTTCTTGACCGGGGTGTAGGCCGACTCCCTGAATCGGGGTGAGAAGTCGCGGATCTCGCCGCCGACCGAGAGAACCGATTCCGGTGCCCCTTTCTCGACGTAGCCGACCTCTTTCATCGCGACACCTGCGGACGCAACGACCCGGCGGATATCGGGCGCGACTTCGGGCGGTGCGACGACGAGAAGCGCATCGAGCGATACGCCGAGGTAGTCGATCTCGAGCGCGTCGAGCATGGCAAGGACCTTCGGTTGCACGAGCGTGCGGAGTTCGTCCTCCTCGACGACGATCCGGCACCCGGCAGTCTCCGCCATCTCGTAGGCGTCGCCCCGGAGGCCGCCGTTCGTGACGTCGGTCATGGCGTGGATGCCGTTGAGGACGTCGCTTGCAAGAAGCGCCTCGCATGCCTTGAGGAAGTGGAGGTTGATCGTCTCGTCGACGACATCGGGGAACCCCGAGTAGATCGCGGCGGTGGCGATCGTCCCGCCGCCGGCCCCCTCGGTCATGAGGAGGACGTCGCCGGGCTGGATCGCCTTCCTCGCGGTGAGATGGTTTGCGACGCCGACGGCACCGACGCACCCCGTCATCCGGGTTCCAAGCACCATGTCCCCGCCGATCCGTAACGTGGATCCGGTGACGAGAGGGACGCCCATCGCTTCGCCGACGGCGGAGACGCCCGCCGTGTAGTCGAATATCTTCGCGACGTCGCCGTCGTCGGCGACGTGGATATCGGAGAGGAGGGCGACGGGTTTTGCCCCCATCACGTAGACGTCGCGGAGCGTCGCCCGGGTGACGTGGAACCCGGCGAGGAAGGGGAAGTCGGAGAGGCGGGAGTGCATCCCGTCGACGGTGGTGATGATGTAGTCTCCTCCGGCACGGACGGCGCCCGCATCATCCATCTCGTCGACACCGACCGCGGCCGACGTCCTGCCGATGATCCGGGCGAGCTGCCGGTGAGCGAAGAAGTCGCCCGATCCCCTCGATCCGACACCGAACTCACCCATCGTCGAGCCGGAAGGCTCGAACGCAAAGAGGTCGCCGGAGAGGCCGGTCGAGTTCTTCGCCTCGGCAAGGACCGCCCGGGCGAACGCCCCGGCATAGGTGGAGCTGATGCGGTTGTGCTTGATCGCAAGGATATCCCGGGAAAGAAGGTGCACGATATCGTCGTCAGGAGTGCCGGCAGCAAGGTGCCGGCGGCTGATCTCTTCTACATCCATTGTAAGAGTGATCGGTGCCGGGAGAGATAAAAGGAGTGGCGGCGGGGCTCTCCCTGCGGGCAAAGATTCAAGCGGATCCGCCCCGAATACAGATGGATGACGGGTGCGCAGACGATCACCGCATGCTCCATAGCCGGTTCCGATTCCGGGGGAGGTGCGGGCATCCAGGCGGACTTGAAAACGTTCACGGCGCTTGAGGTCTATGGGCTGACGGTCGTAACGGCGGTGACGGCCCAGAACGCCCGCGAGGTCCGGGGGGTCTGGATGCTCCCCGCCGATGCGGTGCGGACACAGATCGAAGCGGTTGTCGATGGTTTCTCCATCGGGGCGTGGAAGACCGGGATGCTCGGAAACACCTCGAACATCCGGGCCGTCGCGGAGGCCCTGCCGGACGGTGCCGTGCTCGTCATCGACCCGGTGATGGTCTCGACGTCGGGCCACCGTCTGCTTGACGGAGATGCCGTCACGGATCTTGTCGAACAGCTCATCCCCCGGGCGGATATCGTCACCCCGAACCTCCCGGAGGCGGAGGTGCTCGGCCGGATGCGGGTTGCAACCCTGGACGATATGACCGAGGCCGGTCGGCGGATCCTCGACCTCGGCGCAAGGGCCGTTGTGGTGAAAGGGGGGCACCTTGCCGGCGATGCGGCGGTCGATATCTTCATCGACCGTGACGGGGTGGTCCCGCTCTCCGGGCGCCGCTATCCCTACTCGGTGCACGGGTCGGGGTGTTGCTTCTCCGCAGCGCTCGCTGCATACCTTGCCCGGGGAATGGCTGCGCGCCCTGCGTTCGCCGCGGCCCGGGAGTTCATCGATACGGCCATCCGGGAGGCGGCGGAGGGGCCGGGGCCACTCCGGATCGTCAACCCGGGGGGAACGAACCTTCGCCGGCGTTGAAATAATAATTCTCACGTAGGGTGAATTTTCGGCGATTCTTTCCCATATTTGCCCGGGAAATCTGATTTTACCACCAGATAGGAGCATGTTAAAATCCCCATATAACCGGCATTATCCAGTAGAAACAGGAAATACCCTGTTGAAGACTTAAAAACAAATGCGTAATCTTAATAACCAAAAACCAGTAAGTACTGTTAGAATGGATGAGATCGACGATGCGATCCTTCGGGAACTGCAAAGAGACGGGCGGATGTCTATGGCAGAGCTCGGTTCGATGCTCGGTATCGCGCCGTCGACGGTCTTTAAACGGATCGAGAAGCTGAAGAACGCCGGTATCATCGAGCGATTCACGATCGTCATCAACCAGAAGTGTTTTGAGCATACTCTGGTTGCTTTTCTGAACATCAGGGTCCATCCGGAAGGAAAGCCGGAGGTCGAGGCGTTCGTGCGAGACCACCAGGGTATACTCGAGGTCTACGAGGTGCTCGAACCGGGGGACTTCTTCGTCAAGGTCCGGGTGCAGAATATATCCGAGTTGAAGCGGAGCGTGCTCATCCCTCTCTCCAGCCTCCCGGGGGTGAAAGAGATCCAGACGATCATCTCCGTGCGGAAGATCAAAGAACAGAGATAGGGTGGAACAGAATGCAGATTGAGACTATGCAACAGATGCTTGCGATCGTGACGCTCTCCCTTGGAGCGCTCCTGATCGCGATCATCTTCAACGCTTACCGGATTGTCAGGCAACCGACCCTGCTTTACTTCATCTACGGGCTTTTCACGCTGATCGTGGGGATCACGTTTGCGGATCTCATCAGCGTCTTCACGCCGGATGCCTTCACCGCCCTCTGGTCGGCAGTCTTCTCCCGTATCGTGGTGGTCCTGGGACTCTGCGTGATGGCCTACGGTATACTGAGAGGATGAGATGCGCACCGGTACTTCGTTTGCCCGGGACTGGCAGTTGCTCAAGATAGCCCGGTCCCTGCGTGGTCACGAAGTCGCCGGTCCGCTGGTGCGGCGTCTCCTTGCCGACGCCTCCAGCGACCTCGTGGACCGGATCGCTGCAATCGCCGGGAAACTTGGTGAAGAGGATGGGACGATGCTCCTTGCCCGTAACGAGGCGCGGTTCGATCCGCCCACCCTTATGGAGGGGCTCCTCCTTATGTGGGGGATTCCCTGCGACACCCGGGAGGCCGCCGACGGGAGCATGGTCATCACCGTCGGCGGTGATGGCGCGGCGCTCCAGGAGACCTTCGCGGACGCCCGGGTGGCCGCGCCCTACCTTGCCGGCTACGCCCGGGCCCTCCAGACGGATGCGGTTCTCGTGGATGATGCCGGCAGGATAACGTTTCGGTTCCCGCCCCGCGGCCGGTAAGGCATGATCCGCTGTCCGCCCCCACCGGGTGTCCAGAAACAGGTTGTTCTTCTTTCGGGTCTGCTGCAGTGGAGACCACGGGTTCGCATCTACGGAGTGCGGTTGCACCTCCTCCAGAAGCATCTAAGAAGGTTTATCTCTCACGCGCCCGTTAATCCGTTGAGGAGACTGTATGGAAACGGGTATGCGGACGTGCCAGAGCTGCGGCATGCCGATGGGGAGAGAAGAGGACTTCGGGACGGAAGCCGATGGAGCGCTCTCGAAGGATTACTGTACCTACTGTTACCAGAACGGCGCCTTCACCGAACCCGGCGCCACCATCGATGGGATGGCGGAGAGGTGCGGGGCGATCATGTCGCAGTTGTATGCGATCCCTGCCAGGAACGCAAAGCGTTTTTCACGGGAGCAGCTCTTGTGTTTGAAGAGGTGGGCCGGAAGGGAAATTGCGACCTGTGAAAGTTGCGGGATGCCCCTTGCCCGGGACGAGGATGCCGGGACGGAGGCGGACGGATCGCGGAGCGTGAGATATTGCACCTACTGCTACCGGAACGGTGCTTACGCAGAGCCCGACCTTACGCGCGAAGGGGCGGTCGAGCGGTATGCGCCGATGATGGCCGCAAACCTCGGGATACCCATCGAGAAGGCGGAGGCGATGGTACAGCAGTATCTCTCGACACTCCCGAGATGG
>MPOY01000594.1 GCA_001896715.1 Methanoculleus sp. EBM-46 | reverse complement strand
GTAGTATAGAAATAGGTTTAATAATACATATTACCAAGAAAGTAATGAGGGGTGCTGGATATCACAATTGTAGCGTTCGCCCACCACAAAGGTGGCACGGGAAAGACGACGTCGTGCCTTAACGTTGCAGGCTACCTCCAGAAGAGTGGAAGAAGCGTTCTGGTGGTCGACTGCGACCCGCAGGCCAACGCCACCGCAGGGCTCGGGGTCGACCCCGATACCCTTGAACTGAGCATGTACGATCTCTTCATGAGCGCGTTTGAGGGTTTTCCCGACGTCGTGATCAACGATATCATCGTCCCCACGGCGTCCGGAGTCGATCTCGCCCCTGCAACCCTGGACCTCGTGGGGGTTGAGCCCTACCTCTACAGCATCGAGGACAGGGCAGGACTGCTCAGGGAGGCGCTCGCCGGGGTGAGGGGAAACTACGACTTCATCCTGATCGATACGCCCCCGAGCATGGGCCAGTTCGTCATCAACGGCCTCGTCGCTGCCGACCACACCATCGTCACCCTCGACCCCGGCACATTTGCTCTGAGGGGTATGGAAGCCCTATCGACGGTCTTTCACGACATCAGGGAGATGCTCGGAGAGAACGTCACCACCGACTTGGCCATCCTGACCCGCTGGAAAGGGCCGGACGACCGGGCGGCAAAAACGGGCGGCCTTGCCCTCTTCCTGAAACGGATCTTCTCCTCCGGCCCCTCCCCCGAGGAGGAGAGGGAGAGAGAGCGGTTGAAGATGTTTGAGGCCGAGGTCAGAAAAGCGTTCAAACAGGTGTTCATAGTCCCTTACTCGCCTGCAATCTACGAGACACAGCAAAAAGGCCTGCCAATCTCCCACTACGCGCCCGAGAGCGATGCCGGCAGGGAATACCGGGCAATAACCACGGCGCTTCTGGAACTGGATAAGAACTATGGAAAGGACGTGTAATGATGATCGATAAACCTGGAAGGAAAGCACTATTTACCGGGCCGGTTGTCCCCGGTACGACAGGACAGGAACGGGGGCCGGTAGTACTGCCCGGGGCGATCGAGTCTGCGCTCCGCTCGGGGATCGGCGGCGACGGTTCCGCGAGGATCGACCTTGCCGGCGTTCCGGAGGAGTTCCGGCCCCTGGCTACCTCAATCAACGCGCTGCTCGCAAAGAGCGAGGAGGAGAAACAGGACCTCCGGACCCGCCTGGAGGCTGCGGGAGCCCTCCGACAACGATCCGAGACGATCATACAGGAGAACCCGATGCCCATCCTGATCGTCGATCCGCAGTTCCGGATCACGGTCGCCAACACCGCGTATGCCGATATGAGCGGGATCCCGAAGGGTCAGGCGCTCGGCAAAAGCCTGAGAGATTTCAAGATAACATCGCAGAAGGGCTCAGGCCTCCGGCAGGCGGTCCAGGAGAAGAAGCGGGCATACGCCGAGGTCATCGTCGAACTTCCCTCGGGCACCCATACGCTCGAGCAGTACGGTATCCCTCTCCTCGATGAGGAGGGCGCCATCGAGAGCATCCTCATCGTCTACAACGACATCACCCGGCAGCGGGAGGGAGAGGAAGAGATCAAGAGCCAGATGGAGAACATCGCCGAACTACAGCAGCGGTCCGATACGATCATCCAGAAGAACCCGATGCCCATCCTGGTCGTCGATACCGCGATGAAGATCCTCACGGCCAACGATGCATACCTCCAGATGACCGGCATCGACCGGTCGCGCATCGCCTCGATGACGCTGCGGGATTTCAAGGTTCTCGCCCAGAAAGGAGAAGGGATCCGAAAAGTGCTCACCGAGAAGGTACGGGTCCGGGGCGAAGTGACGGTCGAGTTCCCCGCCGGCACCTACACTCTTGAGCAGTACGGGATCCCGCT
>MPOY01000465.1 GCA_001896715.1 Methanoculleus sp. EBM-46 | reverse complement strand
TTTTCTTCATGGTTATCAGATGGTTATGACTATCTCCACGACGCGGAGGAAGATCAACAGCGACGAGAGGGAGCACATGATGACGTAGGGGGCGCCGGGCGCCCGGAACATCTCGGCTTTTGCCGCGTAGAACGGCGCCATCCCCTCTCCGATGACGCCGAGTGCAAGGAGGCCCCTGCCTATCAACGGAACGGCAAACCCGCCGGCCGCAAGGGCGGGTATCGAGAGCGTGCCCGTCGTCGCAAGGATGAGCGCTGCGCCTCCAAAGAGCGGCAGCGTCGCGACCATGGCGACGATGCCGTACTCGTACGCGGCATCGAGGACGTGACGGTTTTTGACCGCCGCGACTATCCCGACGTTCGTGATGCCGACGAGCGAGGCAAAGAGCGTGAAGTTGAAGAGGTCCCCGCTCCCCATCGCGCCCATCGTCGCAAGGCCGCAGGCGATCGCCATGAACCGCCGGAAACGCATCTCACTGATCGCCGTCTCTTTTGCGTAGTAGGCATCCCCGCCAAACGCTATGTCGATCTGCCCTTCGGGCCGGCTCACGATGACGAGCCCCGTGAAGATCGCCGCGAGGATGAAGAGCGTCGCGGTGTAGGGGGTGTAGTAGTGGAGGATGTCACCGAACTCCAGCACGAAGAGGTCGGCCCCGCCGATATCAGGCATTCGGACCACCCCGCATGGTGCCGATAAGCGACATCTTCGCCATGACCTTGACGAGGATTGCCGAGCCCGCGAGCATGACCGCGAAGAACCAGTACTGCGGGAGGACCATGAAGACGAAGAATGCCACGATCCAGAAGACCCAAGAGTAGCCGCTTGCCGTCTCGATCAGTTCGAACCGCTCGTGATGGTCGCGGCAGAGGAAGTAGAAGATCACGCCGAGGCCGGCGACGGCGCCCCCCGAGAATCCGGAGAGGACGATGCCGTATATGACCAGGAGTGCGGCGAGTATGGCCGGAGCGCTCTCCATCACCTCGATCTGCAGGCCGGGGCCGGGCGGCAGGGTGTAGCCTTCCTTGATCCGGTAGATCTCGGAGAGGGCGATCAGCTCCGAGAC
>MPOY01000251.1 GCA_001896715.1 Methanoculleus sp. EBM-46 | reverse complement strand
TTAAGCGTTTTTATGCCAGTACACTATACGATGATCCTCTCATCCAGCGAAATCGCTCGCCGGCGCGAGGACGGCGATCTCGTCATCGAACCGTACCACCCCGCATCCCAGCAGCCCGCATCGTACGACCTCCGTGCGGCCGGGGCAACCGTGCTCCCGTGCGGCGCATGCACCCTCGTCCCCTCGGTCGAGCGGGTGGAACTCCCCGCCGACCTCGCGGCAACCCTCCGGTGCCGCTCCTCGCTTGCCCGCCGTGGCGTCCTCATCGGCGGCGGGTTCGTCGATCCCGGTTTCCGTGGCCAGCTGACCCTCTGCCTGACCAACATGGGCCCGGAACCCATAACCCTCGCCGGAGGGGACCGGGTCGTCCAGATGGTCGTCCAGGAAGTCAGGAACGGCGACCGGCTCTACCGGGGCCGGTACCAGGACAGCCTTGGCGCGGTGCATACGCGATGAGCCCATCCATACATTCCGAGCGGAGATACCTCGAACTCCTCCGGATCCTCGCGGAATCGCACGAACCCCTGGGTGCGAAGAGGTTAAGCGAGAAGATGGCCGAACGGGGGTTCGTCCTGAGCGACCGCGCCGTCCAGTACTACCTCCAGTACCTCGACGAGATGGGGTTCACGGAGAAGGTCGGAAACCGGGGGCGTATCCTCACCGAGGCAGGGACCGCCGAGAGCGAGAGCGCGCTCGTCGACGAACGGATCGGTTTCATCATATCGAGGCTCGAACAGCTCGCCTTCCGGAGCACCTTCGACCCGTCGACCGGGACCGGGAGCGTCGCCTACAACCTCTCCCTCGTGCGGGAGGAGGACCTCCCGGGCGTTGCGGCGGCCTTCGACGAGGTGGCGGAGGCCGGCTACGGGTTCCTCGGCACCTACCGGGTCGTCGATGCCGACCCCCGGATACCCGACGGCCACGTCGGGCTCATGACGGTCTGCAGCGTCACCCTGGATGGTCTCCTCCAGAAGAGGGGGATACCCGCGAGGCTTGAGTACGCGGGAAGGATGATTGTCGGCGAGAACGGCACCGCCGGGTTTCTTGACCTCATCGGCTACCGGGGGACGTCGGTCGACCCGCTCCACCTCTTCATATCCGCGGGCCTCACCGCGATCAACCGGCTGGTGACGACCCGGACCGGTATCGCGCTTGCAAACATCCGTATGGTCCCGGCGGCCGCGCGGGACCGGGTAAAAGAGGCTGCCGACCTGATGATGGAGTGCGGGTTCACCTTCCCCGCCGGGAACGGGATCGGGGAGTTCAACCTCCCCGGGCACCCCTACCGGCTCTCCGTCGTCGCCTTCAGCGGCATGAACATGGTGGCAAACGCCGTTGAGAAAGGCTACGTCGTCAGGACCGAGATCGGCGCCGGAACCATACCGTTTGAGCGGATGGCGGATACTACCGGATCCAGGTGATCCCGTCGTCGCCGCGGTCGTCTTCCGGTCTTTTCTTCGGCCGTTCGGCCGCATCGATCACGTCGAGCCTTCCGCGGGAGGGATCCACCTCCTTTGGGTGGGGTCCCCCGCGGCCGAACCCCCGGCCGGTCTGGTCCAGCGGGGCATCCTTCGGCGCGGGAGCCGCCCCGCGCATATGCAGGCCGGGTTCATCGAGGGTCCCGTCGCGCGGCCGCCGCACCCCGCGGTCCAGCACGACCGTATCGCCGGTGAGCACATCGTCTTTCGGGCGGTGCACAGGTTTTAAGGATGCGGCGAAGAGCGTATCGTCATCCTTTGGAGCCGTCTTCCCGATGCGGATCCCCTTCAGCCCGAAGGTGGCGTTCTTCGGCGCAGGCACGGACGATGTGACCGATGCCGACCCGGCAAGGTCGATCTCCCTCCCGCCCTCTTTCGGGGGAAGGATGACGGCGCCGTCGTCCTGACTCTTCACGGCTCGCGGGAGCATATCGATGGTCTCGTCCCTGCTCTTTCTGTTGTTGCCACCGCCGCCCGTAAGCACGATCATCTCGTCCTTTTCTGCTGTAGACTCTTCTGCCATAGGGTCACTCTCCTTGAGAAATGCCGCCTCGATGGGCGACGCGAACTCCGGGATATCTTCCTCCCGCATCGCCGGGGCGACCACCGGCTCCCTGGCCGCCTCCTCTTTTCCTCCCAGCGCCTCCTCCTCGCGCTCGAGACGATACTCGGCCCGGATCTCCCTGAGTTCCTCGACGCGGGGGACGTTTGCGAGCCCCGAGAGCACGATGATGATCCCGACAAACGATGTGTTCTTCACCGGGTAGTCGCCGGAACGCATCTCGAGGCCGGCGATGTTCCGGTCGATCCACTTCCTGACCGTCTGAAACCCCTTCATCGAGAGCTCGGTAGAAGGCCCTGCGATCAGGACGAGGGCCTTGTCGGCGCTCGTGAGGTCGCAGGGGACCGATATCTCCTCGTAAACCGCTTTCTTTGCGAGCGAGACGATCCGGGCCGCTTTCTCCTGAGAGCCCTGGATGAAGAACTTCAGCGACCGCCGCCGGTAGATGCGGTCCAGCCACCCGGTCGGCAGGCGTTCGGCAGCGTAGCCGACCGCAACGAGACCGTTCCCTTTCAGGGTGTTGAGCACCTCTCCGGCGTCCAGGACGACCTCGGCGACCTCGAGCCCGGACTCGTTGAACTCGCCGGCGCGGAGGAGGAGGCCGATCTGCCGGGCAATCCGTTCGTTGAGCAGGTTGTAGCGGGTCCGCGGATCGAGTTCTCCTGAAGGTGCATTTCTGCGCAGCTGGTCCACGATCCCGGTGTTCCCGGCTGCGGTCGCGGCCGCCGTGATCCTCTGCGACCAGGTCTCGTTATCGAAGAGGATGACGGCATCGACAAGCGCCTGAAGTGCGTCGAGGTCGTCGGCGGCTTTTGCCGAGACCCGCTTTCCCTCGTTGAGGCACGGCAGGATGGCAAGGGCGAATATCGGTTCCATGTAAGACGTCCGGAGCTCGCCGATGACGAGCGGTGCGATATCGGCGACGTTGCCCCCGAGCCCGCAGCAGAGCAGGATGGCATCGATCTCCATCGTATCCATGCCCTGGATGCGGGTCATGACCTCCTCGATGTCGATCACGCTCGCGACCCCGCCCTGGTCCGCCGGATCGATCCGCGGGAAGAAGACCCTTGCCGGGTCCGGGAGATGGCGGAGCTGGATCAGCGAATTCGGGTCGATATCGATCGCCACCGCACTCATGCAGCAGACTCTGCTCCGCCTGTCGTGGTCATAGAGGTTGTCCACAACTCGCGACCCCGCGCTCCCGAGTCCGATCGCCAGCACCCGCATATCGTTATACCCTCGAACCTTCGCATGCCCGGGATGACCGTTGACGCGAGGAAAAGCGCGCATATCATCCGGAACTACTGATGAGTATGTGGGCAGACAAACTTATATATTTCTGTACGTCCCCGGGATCCCGGAGCGCATACGTTCACAAACGTTCTATATTTGAACATTCCGGTTCTCTTCCCGTGTATCTGCGCCGCCTGCAGGGTAAGGGAGAGGATTCATCGGATATCCTTATAAACCTGTTACATCCCTCTGTTTTGCCTTGCATGTGCGGTACACCTCGTTTCACGAGCACAAAATGGTAATATATATAACTCCCTGCACGTAACTACTCAATGAGGTGCATAGCCTTGACTACATATGGAATTGAATTTGTGCCCGGAGCAATCAACGTCAAGCAGGTGGTGACCTACACCAAGCTCGCAGAGTCGAAGGATATCGACTATGCCTGGATCACCAACCACTACAACAACCGTCATGCATACCCGACCCTCGCCATGATCGCGGCGAATACCGACACGATCAAGATGGGACCGGGCATCATGAACACGTTCACCGACACCCCGGCAGCCATCGCGTCCTTCATGGCTACCTTAAACGAGATCTCCGACGGACGTGCCGTCCTCGGCATCGGTCCCGGCGACCTCTCGACGCTTCCGAAGCTCGCCATCGACCCCGTCAAGCCCGTCGGCCACCTGAAGGAAGGCGTCGAGCAGATCCGCAAGCTCCTTGCCGGCGAAGAGGTCAAGAAGACCGGCGCGATGGAGTTCTTCGACTACGACGGCGCCAAGCTGACCGGCGTCACCCTGCCCGGCAAGAAGGGCATCCCCGTCTACATCGGCGCCCAGGGCCCCAAGGTCCTCGAGCTCGCCGGAACGATCGGCGACGGCGCCCTGATCAACGCCTCGAACCCCAAGGACTTCGACGTCGCCATCCCGATCATCAAGAAGGCAATGGAAGCAGTCGGCAAGAAGACCTTCGACGTCGGCGCCTACACCGCCATGTCCATCGACATGAACGAGAAGAAGGCCCGGAACGCCGCAAAGATCGTAGCCGCATTCATCGCCGCCGGCTCCCCGCCCGCGCTCCTGCAGCGCCACGGCCTCGACCTCGCCAACGTCGCGAAGATCAAGGAAGCCCTTGGACGCTTTGACTTCAAGACCGTCGGCGGACTCGTCGGCGACAAGGAGATCGACGCCTTCACCATCGCCGGAACCCCCGATGTCGTCAAGCAGAAGTGCGAAGACCTCGCAAAGGCTGGAGTTACCCAGATCATCTTCGGCTCGCCCCTCGGCCCCGACATGACCAACTCCATCCGCCTGCTCGGCAAGTACATCGTGTAAGGCAGAAACAACCCTCACCACTTTTTCTTGAACGGTTCTGGCCCCGACGAAGGGCACGCGCAGGCCTCTATCGCGTACCTCCTCCGCGGTCTCCGCCACCGATAACCCTGACAGGGCTTTATACGATAGGCGCGCCAATCGGAGTATGAAGGGTCATGTTCACCATCCGCGAGGTCAGGACGGAACGAGGAACCTTCCAGTACCGCCGGGAGTCCCTCACCGGCATCCGGTGCCGGATCAGCCCCGTCCGGGTCGAGCGTAAGATCGATACCGTTCCCGCCCTCCCTCTCTCTCGCGAAGGCTGCCCGTTCTGCCCCGACTCGATAGGCGTCGCCACCCCGACGTTCGAGGACGGCAGCCGCCTCCGGTACGGGGAGAGCGTGACGTTCCCGAACCTCTACCCCTACGCGGAGCGCCACATAGTCACGGTGATCACGCCCGATCACGCAACCGGCCGGTTCGGCGTCCGGTGCCTCGCCGACGCCCTATCCGGCGCGGCAGAAGCCCTATCCCGGTCTCCCGGCTACGCGAGCATCAACTGGAACTACCTCCCTTCAGCCGGTGCGAGCATCGTCCACCCGCACCTGCAGGGTATCGCCGATACGGAACCCACCTTCCTTGCGGGCCTCTACATCGCCGCCGCTCGCCGGTACCTCGCCGATCACGGTCGCCTCTACTGGGACGACCTGGTGGAGCACGAGCGCCGCTCCGGCCGGTTCCTCTTTGAGGACGAGATCTTCTGGTCGGCAAGCCCCGTCCCCCTCGGCGAGCGGGAGGTGCGGGGGGTTCTCCCGGTATCGACGCTTGCCGATATCGGGCCCTACATCGAGCCGCTGGCCGGCGGGATCCTCCGGATCGTCGAATTCTACCGGAGCCTCGGGACGCACGCCTTCAACGTCTCGATCCTCTTTGACGCCCCCGGGGCGGGGCGGGGCCACCGGGCCTTCTGCTCCCTCATCGCGCGGTTAAACCCGAACAGCCTCTCCATGTGCGACTCGGCGTTCATGGAGCGGCTGCACCTGGAACCGGTCATCCTGACGCTCCCCGAGGACCTGGGAGCGCTCTTCCGGGAAAAGGGTTGATTCTGGCGTTGAGCCTTAACCGTGGGGATTCCGCGCCGGGATCCTCGACGTCCGGTTCCCCTATACCCGGGAGGCGGTCGACCGGGTCCGTACCCTGACCGTCGGCGACCCGCGCGACATCCGGACCATCGCGGAGCCGACGATCTCTGAGGCTGCAGCGCATGTGCAAATGTGCAGAGCGCGGGTCGCCGGAGGCACCTGCGCGGGGCCGCTCTTCTGCCCCACAACCCACCCCGGCACGGCGCCGGTGGTTCCCGGCAACCCGGATGGCGGGGCGCGGTCCGATCACCCACTCCAGGGTCGAAAAAAGGGATGGTGTTGGGTTTACTCGGGCTTGCTGATGAGTTTTGTCTTCGAGACGATCTCGCCGGTCTTCTTGTGGGGCTTCCTGATGACGCCGTCCGTCGACTTCTCGATCTCGCGAGCCTCCTCGCAGAGGAGCATGGCCTGGCGCATCATCTCGTGGGCGCTTGAGACCATCGGGATGTACTTCTCCCACTCCTTCGTCATGAAGCAGCCCCTGACGTTGACGCCGGCAACCGACTGCGCGATCTCGTAGGCCGCGCGGGCCTTCGCGAGCGCGTAGGGGTTGCTGAACTCGCCATCGACGGCCCTGTCGACGGTCATGACGACCTTCGGGAGAGCGAGGTCTGCGCCCTTCTTGCCGGCCTTGACCTGGTCGATGACCTTGTCGAGTTCCTGCTGCATCTTCCGGAACGCGCCGGTGATGGCGAGGACCTTGACGAGGTTCCCGTTGTAGTCCGCCATCTCGATGGGGTCGAGGAATTCACGCCGGGCGCCGATCATGGCGTCAGCCTTCATGATGATGTAGCCGAAGTTGCTCGCCTTGAGCGCGTCGAACTGCTCCTTCTTGGTGGTGACGTCGTCGGTGATGACGATGCAGGGGATTTTGGCCGCTGCGAGATCCTCACGGGCCTTGGTGGGTCCGGGGAGAACGCCGTTCGGGGAGACGACGATACAGAAGTCGGGGTTCCATGCCTTCATGTTGCTGACCACGCGGTCGATGTCCTCGGGCTGCAGCTTCGTGCCGGAGGTCGCCATGAAGGTGATCATATCCTCACGGTCGGCACGTTCGTCGAGGAGGAGTTCACCCATTACACCGCTGGCGATATTTCCCAGTTTCGCAATTCCAACTTTAACAACCACTTTTAACACCTCTCAAAATTTGAGAACACGATAGTATCACCAAATTCTCATATAAACATTTTGAAATGGCCCCGGAAAGGTGCGACCGCGGGGGTGGTTAAGGAAAAGTGTTTAAATTTATCAAGGTCATATATATTTCTGATGAAACAAGGTCTGCTTACCGATCGCCAGAAAGAAGTGTTGCGCTACCGGAAGAGGGGACTGACGCAGCAGCAGATCGCAGACATCATAAAGACCTCAAAGGCCAACGTCTGTACCATTGAGAAGGCAGCCCTTGAGAACATAGCGCGTGCGCGCGAGACGCT
>MPOY01000248.1 GCA_001896715.1 Methanoculleus sp. EBM-46 | reverse complement strand
TGAACTGGTAGCCTTTGTCGAACGAGTAGTTGATCTCGTAAGCCCCGCCGATGTCCGTGCATCCTATCTGGACGAGGCGGTAGCCGTCGGTCTTGAGTCTTTCGACCTCGTTCAGGAGGTCTTCCCGCGCGACGGCCATCGTCGTCTGCTCTTCGTGCACCATCGTCATCTCTCCTCACCCACCCCTGCGGCAGGTCGCGTTGCTTCCCCTGTCATCTTCATCCGTTTCTCCTCGAGGATCCCGAGCGCCGTAACGACGCCGTCGATGATCTGCTCCGGCCGGGCCGCGCATCCTGGGACATAGACATCGACGGGGATAACTTTGTCGACGCCCCCCGTGATGTTGTAGCACTCCCGGAATATGCCGCCGGTCGCGGCGCAGGCGCCGATAGCGACGACGACTTTGGGCTCCGGCATCTGCTCGTAGAGGTTCTTGACCACCGGCCGGTTCTGTTCGTTGATCCCGCCGGTGATCAGCAGGATGTCCGCATGCTTCGGGTTGCCGGTGTTGATGATGCCGAACCGCTCTATGTCGTAGAGGGGCGTCAGGCATGCAAGCACCTCGATGTCGCACCCGTTGCAGCTGGATGCATCGTAGTGAAGGATCCAGGGTGATCGCTTCAGGAATGCCATACTACTCATGCACCCCCGATCATCATATAGGAGAGGATCGCGAGGTTCGCGATCCCGAGTGCCGCCGCGAGCCACCCGCTCTTCAACGCTGCCTGCCAGCGGACCCGTGCGGTGACGTTGTCGATGTAGATCTCGGCAACGTACGTGACCGCGACCGCGATGATTGCGATGACGGGGTTCCAGGCAAAGAAGAGGTAGACGAGGCCGAGGAGGAAGATGTTCTCGTACCAGTGGGCTATCTCGATCTGGGCGAGCGTCGAACCCGAGAACTCCGTCGTGATGCCTTTGACGATCTCCTGGTGCGCGTGGTGCGACGTCGATATGTCGAAGGGAGACTTCCTGAGTTTGATCGTGAGGATGGCGGCAAACCCGATGAAGACGCCCGGGAGGTAGGCGATGGCCGGCACGGTCGCGGCCGCGATCGCGTCGACGAAGAAGCTCCCCGTGACCATGTAGAACCCGACGACCACGAGGATGATCATCGGTTCGTAGGCCATCACCTGGATCAGTTCCCGCTCGGCCCCGATGTGGCTGTAGGGCGAGTGGACCGCGTAGGCCCCGAGGACCAGGAAGACGTGGGCGAGCGTGAAGGCAAAGACCGTCAGCAGGAGGTCTCCTCCCGCGAAGAAGATCGCCCCGGAGAGGGCGATGAAGACCAGGTAGGCGAGGACGTAGAAGTTCTGCGCCGTGGTGACGACGACCCTCTCCTTCTCGAAGAGTTTCCCCACATCGTAGAAGGGCTGCAGGATCGGCGGTCCGACCCTCCCCTGCATCCGCGCGGTGATCTTACGATCGATCCCCGCTATGAGGCCGCCCGCGACGGGCGCGAGGACGAGGAAGAGGACCGCCCCGATAAGCCAGAGCCAGTTCATAAGGCCACCCCCGCAAAGACCCACGATGCCAGGATCAGCACGATGCAGACCACCGCGCCCGGCCAATAGAGCCGCGCCTCGCCGAAGTACCCGGTGAGGTAGTAGTTCTGCGTCTGGGCCTCCCGTGTCATGCCGAGGGAGCCTGCGAACTGCAGTTCCGGCGTCGCGGGCCTCCCGCCCATGTAGACCGGGAGGCGCTTTGCGCTCTTCCGGAAGAGGGAGAACGATATCGGGAGGATCAGGAGCAGGGATATCATCAGGAGCATGATGGCGACGTTTGCCTGCGCCAGGTGTGCGGTCATGCCGTATATGACGAAGACGTAGGGTTCGATCAGCGCCGTGGATATGACCGGGAAGAGGAAGACGACCAGTATGACGATGGCGGTGGTTATGTAGAGGGGAACCCAGGGCTCCTCCAGGAACCCTTTCTCGATCCGCTCCGTGCCCCGGGTGACCGCGACGAGTTTGCCCATCCACTTGGCCCAGAAGAAGACGGTGACGGCGCTCCCGTAGGCCAGGATGGCGATGAAGACGAGGCCGAAGGGCGCCTGGACGAACGCCTCGATCGCCGCCCATTTGGAGACCAGCATACCGAACGGCGCAAGGAACATGCCGGCGATCCCGATGAACATCATCACTGCCATCTTGGGCATCCGGACGATCAGGCCTTCCATATCCTCGATGTTGCGGCTCCCGATCCGGTGCTCGATCGCCCCGGTCCCGAGGAAGAGGAGCGACTTTGCGACGGCGTGGAATATGATCAGGAGGATTGCCGCCCAGACGAGCATGTATGTCCCGACGCCCGCACACGCGGCTATCAGGCCGAGGTTTGCTATCGTCGAGTAGGCGAGGACCGATTTTGCGTCGCTTCGCGATATCGCGATAGCGGAGGCGACGACGAAGGTCACCGCGCCGACGAGGCCGACGGAGAGCCCGGCGAACGTCCCGGCAAAGACCGGTGCGAACCGGACCAGTATGTAGACGCCGGCCTTGACCATGGTGCTCGAGTGGAGCAGGGCCGAGACCGGTGTCGGGGCCACCATCGCCCCGAGGAGCCAGGAGGAGAAGGGCATCAGGGCGGCCTTCGTGATGCCGGCAAACCCGATCAGGACGGCCGGTACCAGTATGACGGCGGCGTCGCCGGAGGCAAGCACCAGGGCGAGATCGACGCCCCCGCTCGTCGGGCCGGTCGCGGCAAGGAAGATGAGCGCCGCGACAAACGCAACCCCGCCGAGGAGGTTCATCACCAGGGCGCGGAAGGCGTTCGTCGTCGCCTCCTCGGTCTCCGAGTAGCCTATCAGGACGAACGAGGCGATGGTGGTGACCTCCCAGAAGAAGAAGACCCACATGAGGTTGTTGGAGAAGACCAGGCCGAACATCGCGGCGAGGAAGGCGAATATGACGAAGAAGAACATCCTCTGCCGGTCACGCACCTCCGGGTGGTGGTGGTGGTAGGTCTCCATGTACCTGACGCCGTATACGGCTATGAGGCTCCCTATGATCCCGATGATCAGGGCCATGATGATGGAGAACTGGTCGACGAAGAGGTTGTTTGCCGCATGGAGGCTCCCCGCAAAGGTCGTCTCGAGGTATACCACCAGCGCCGCCTGGACGACGGCCAGTGCGATTGCGAGGTAGTTTCGAAACTTCACGCCCATGACGATGATGAAGAGCGCAAGCGCCATCTCGATGGCAACCATGACGATATCGGTCGCCTCCGAGGATGCGGCAAAGTAGACCGCGCCCCCGGATGCATACCGTACGAGCAGGTATACCGATGCTCCGCCGATGGCGAGAGCCGAGAGGGCGACCACCGCGTATCGCGATGTCGTTCGTTTCACGAACAATAAAAGACACGCGACGAGGATGGGAAAGAGTATCAGGAAGAGCAGCGTCTGCACTATTAAGTCCCTCGTAGGGTAACTATGCCCTACTTACATAATTAATCATTCCAAATATGCACTCCGGGGTATCGCCCGGTTCGCGCCCGGCGCCGGCCCCGCGCGAGGGAGGCGAGCCGGATCTGTCGTCTATCGTTCGGATAATTTGTATTGCCGGTTCCGCGCGCGCGAGGCGAGCCGCTCTC
>MPOY01000241.1 GCA_001896715.1 Methanoculleus sp. EBM-46 | reverse complement strand
CGGTAAATCGTTCCGACCCGGTAGTACCGTCCCTCGTATTCGAAGTACTTCCGCCTGCCGGTCTCGCTATCGAAGATGTAGGCGTCGATCGTTTCCTGGCGGATCTTCTCCGGGTAATCTACGCTCCCCACCAACCGGATGTCCCCGGGAGCATACGGCTCTCCCTCGGTGTTATGCTCCTCATCGCGGAGGAACGCATCCAGAACCGGCAAATTCTGGAACTCCTTCTCATCGAGGCGAATGACGATACCCTTCTGAGTTGTCTCCTCCGTGACCTCGTAGAGCAGGAGTGCGTCGGGTGGAATGGTCGCGGCGATGTAGGAGGAAACGACGACGCAGCAACCGAGCAGGACGAACCCGGCGGCCGCGACCGCGATGAGGTATCGCCTCAACCGGGCGCTCTTCTCGTGGTGCAACGGAGTCACTGATCTTCCTCAAGAATGACCGAACTTTCGTCCATCTGCTCTCCTCCGGGTATTCACCCCCCCGGGTGGATCGCGTGTGCCCGGCTCCACACACGGCACCCAACACGATTCTGAGCCTTCAGATCATATAAATCCGGCACCCACCGTTCGACTCCAGCCGAACACACCATAAACCTTTGTATCCGGTCGACAATCCGGGAAACTCTCATCTTTCTGCTGCCGCACGTAAATCGTAACGCTAAAGGTTTATCCGGTTAGAACCGAACAACCACAGTGGGTTTTATACGACCGCATACCGATTCAGATATGGTTCTGAACCCTCCGGCGTGATACAATGCACCCAAAAACGTGGATATGGCTCGGTATCGGTGTTGTTCTCCTCCTTGCCGCGGCCAACCTCGCCATACTCGCCGCTTTCCCCCCGGGACAGCAGCATGTGCAGGAACCCGTCAAGCGGGTGGACTGGATACTGCCGTTCGGGCCGGGGTTCGAGTACTGCGGCCCTTACGAGAGCCCGGTGATCGCCTATGACGGAGCGAACGAGACCTGGCACCTGCGGAACGTCACTGCCTACAACCGGACAATTAACCTCGGCGACCGCTACAGTCTCGACCCGGCCCACCCGGAAGATATCCGGTACACCCCTGACGTCGCAATCGAGGGCGGTCAGGTCAGCCTCGACTTTCTCATCCGGAACCTTGCGGACGAGGACTGTGCCCGGGCCGACCTTGCCATGACGACGGGGACCACAACCCTGAACACCACCACCGGATCCCCGGAGGGGAACATCCCCCCCGGCGTCGCGACCACGCTGCCTATCGACGCCCTCGCCGCCGGAGAGTGGCGCGAGGTGCGGGTGACGGCGGACCTCCCGAGACCCGGCCAGGAAGAGGTCCTCTACCTGGCGATCGATCTTACCGCCCCGTACACCCTCACGACCCCGAACGGCACGCCGGTCGACTTCGACTTCCGGCGAGAGACCGTCACCCTGCTGGGCTCCAACACCTCCTGGAAAGAAGAGATCGACCCCGGCTCTACTCCGGATCCCGACTACAATAGAGCTCGCCTTCCCAGGGGGTCGGCGACGTTTATCATCATGGGGATCGACAGATCGGAACCGATCCCACCCCCGACCTTCCCGACCCTCCGGGCGGGGTGAGGGGGAATGGCAAACTCTTTTTTCGGCCGTATCGAGACCCGGAACCGTTCCGAAACGCTTTTCTCTTTCGGCAGAAGAACACCTGATCGGTTAGGGCCAGGCCCGCGAAGGGAGGGGTTCCAAAGCATGGAAGAAGTTACGCTTGACCGGGATGACATCGCCGCTCTCTCCTCCGACGCCCGGATCACCATTCTTAAATTGCTCGATACCCGGACGATGACGATGAGTGAGCTCGCCGAAGGACTCGGTCTTGCAAAGTCGACCGTTCACGAGCACCTCGCCATCCTCACCGACGCGGACCTGGTGACGCACGCGAATGCCCGGAAATGGCGGGACTACACCCTGACGAAGAGAGGGCGGCGGGTTCTTCATCCCGGAAAGGACCACCGGATCATCTTTCTCTTCGGTACGTCCCTTGCTACCGTGACGGCCGGGGCACTTCTCGTGGCCTCGTTTCTCCGCGGTTTCGCCGTGCAGGGAGGAAACGTCGTCCGAGATCCCTTCCTCCTCTGCGCGGGCGAGGTGCTCCTCGGCGCGACAATCGTGCTCTGGTACCTTGCGGTGCGGTGCCGGCGGAGAACCACTCCGACACCCGGGTAGATCGCCCGTCTATCGACGGTACTGTATCTTGACAGATCCAACCGCAATTCCCGTGCTCCGGGCCGGAAACAGAGCCGTACAGGTGCCCTTCGCCTCACATGCCTCGTCGGTGCGCTGACCCTCCTCCTCGCTCCCGGCAACCACCCGGGGAATCAATCCCGGACCAGCGGGTAGTTCGCCGCTTCCCACCCGATGGTGCCCCCGAGCAGGTTTGCCACGTGCCGGAACCCGTGCTTCTTGAGGATGCTTGCCGCAAGGCTCCCCTTGAACCCGGCGTCGCAGTGAACGACGATCTCTTTGTCTTCCGGAATCTCCTTAATCCGCTCTTCGAGGTTGCCGACGTAGATGTGGTGGGAGCCTCGAATGTGGCCCGACTCCTCCCGGTGGGTGATCTTGCGCACGTCGAGGATGTAGATCGACGGGTCGTTAAGG
>MPOY01000062.1 GCA_001896715.1 Methanoculleus sp. EBM-46 | reverse complement strand
GGAGACCTCATCCTCTCGGCGGATATCGACTTCGTCTCCTACGAGCAGATCTTTGACGGTATCGATCCGGCAGAGGTCGGGGAGTACAACACGAGCGATCCCGATTACCTGCTCTACACGAGATCCGAGCGTAACATCGAACTCACGGATGCCGTCCGGGAGAAGGCGCGGGAGATCGTCGGGAACGAGACGAACCCGCATCTTGCGGCGCAGCTGATCTACTACCACATCATCGAGACCTACCCCTACAGCCACGTCCCGCACGGCTCGCTCGATGCCCGCGAACCCAAGGTCGCTGAATCCACCTACATGTTCGAGACCGGTCATGGCGACTGCGGCACCCAGAGCATGCTCTTCTCCGCGTTCTGCCGGTCGCTCGGGATCCCCGCCCGCGCCGTCGGCGGCTACCAGATGATCATGGCCGGAACACCCGGCGGCCATTTCTGGGCGGAGTACTACCTGCCCGGCTACGGTTGGGTTCCAAACGACGTGACGATTGCCGAGGCAGCCGACTGGGTCGTCATCCCCGAGGAGAAGCGGTCGGCGTTCAAGGACTACTACGCCGCAAACCTCGATCCGGCACGCCTCGTCATCCAGAAGAACGTTGACACCCCGATGGACCCGGCCCTGCCCGACGACGCCGCCATCTTCAGGGTCGTCCGACAGTGCCCGGCGATCGTCTCCGATACGGCAGACTACGACATCGATCTCTTCGGCATGGGATGTTTCGGGATCAGCCTTGAGACTGTCGACCAATAATCCCCTCTTTTTATCCCGGAACGGTTGCCGCCGGCACCCGGGGATCTGCATCGCCGGGTCCGCGGGGACTCCCGATATGACGATTTACACCCACGCGGAGAGGGATGTGAGGGTTCTCAGCACCCCCGACCGATATCGTCGACGGCCGCAACCAGGAGGTCGATCTCCTCTTCTGTCGTGTAGGCCGCAACGCTCGCCCGCACCGTCCCTCCCTCCAGGAGGCCGAGGTGCTCCATGAGCGGCCGGCAGCAGTGGAGCCCCGAGCGCACCTGTATATCCGCATCCTCGTCGAGCACCCGCGCGACCTCCTGTGGGTGGGTGCCGTCGACGGTGAACGAGACGATGCCGATCCGGGCATCAGGCCTCCTGCCGGCGTAGACCCCGACCCCGTCGAGAGCGGAGAGCCCCCTGATGAGCCGGGCGGTCAGGTGTTCTTCGTGCCGCCGTATCCTCTCCATCCCTATCGCCGAGAGGTAATCCACGGCGACGCCGAGGGCGATACCGCCGCCGATGTTCTGTGTGCCCGCCTCATAGCGCCGGTAGCCTTCCGCCGTCACGAACCCTTCGGCCGTCACGCTCTCGACCATGCCGCCGCCAAGGTCCGTGGGCTCAAGTATCGCCTCCCGCATCCAGAGGACGCCGGTGCCGGTCGGGCCGAACAGCTTGTGCCCCGAGAAACAGAGGAAGTCGCAATCGATCTGCGCGACATCCACCGGCATATGCGGCAGGGACTGTGCGCCGTCCACGAGGAGCATGGCGCCGTGTTCGCGGCAGAGCCGGGCAATCTCCGCGACCGGCGTCGTCACGCCGAGGACGTTAGAGGCGTGAGTGACCGTAACGAGCCGGACGCCGCCGCCGGCAAGTG
>MPOY01000428.1 GCA_001896715.1 Methanoculleus sp. EBM-46 | reverse complement strand
TCGGAGAAGTAGAAGGTGCCCGACTGACTGTCTGTCTCCGTCACCTGCCCGTAATGATCGGTTGGGTCGGTCGTTATGTGGAGGGCGTTGAGCCCGCCGCCGTCGAACTTGACGTACTTACTTCCGCCGTTTGCCATCTGGATGTCGATGTGTTTGTAGTCGGGGAGGGTGATCCCCCCGAAGTCGCCCGCTGCGGCCGGTGCGGCGATGAGGAGCAGCAATATGATGGCCGTCTGCTTCTGCAGCGTGCTATTCCAAATAGGTGTACATTCTCTCATGGGATTACCCGCCGTTCTGCGATGGTGCTGGAAAAGCCAACTCAGGATCTGCACCCGGAAGCCTGCATGTGCATGGATCCCTTTTCGCTGATGGGGTAAGGTGCAACAGCGGAGTATAAGACCGTTATTAATTTGGATGGGTATAAATGAATCATCTTAACATACTTCATACGGCGCTAAAAATAATGATTTTTTATTACCGGTTCCCGGTGGGCACCATGCCGATACCCCGCCGGCCTGTCCGTTTCATGCAGGATCAGAGCGTCGCGATCTTCCCGACGAAGTAGCAGGCAATCTTTGCCGCGTCCCCGATATCGACCGCACCGTTCCCGTTGAAGTCTGCGGCAGGATCGGTCCCCGTCTTCCCGACGACCATGCAGGCAACCTTTGCGACATCGCCGATATCGACGGTCCCATCCCCGTTAAAATCGCCTTTCACGTTCGATACGGTGATATAACCCTGCTTTACGAGGGTGTCGGAGCCCTTGCCGTTGGTGACGGCAAGGCGCACCGCATAGTTGCCTGCCGCCTCGTAGGTGTGGACCGGGTGTTGCCCGGTCGAGGTTGCTCCATCGCCAAACGACCACGACCATGCCGTGGGCTGGCCGGCCGACAGGTCCGAGAACGCAACGCTTAACGGAGCCCATCCGCCCGTTCTGTCGGCCGAGAACGCCGCCACGGGCTTTCCTGCGTTACCGATGACCGAGTAGCCGCTCATCACCTTATCGGAGGAGAGGGCGTTTGTCCAGGCGATCACATCGTCGCCGTTGTTGGGGTTCCTGCAGTAGCCGTATACGCTGAAAGCGGCAAACGATTCCAGGTTATCGAGGTCGTAGTTGATCCTGACCGCTCCCCGGTTCACGAGAGCCTCGTTCGGCCGGAGGACGCCGGCGTTGAGGTCGATGAACATGAGGAGGAAGGTGTTCTCCGCGTCATTCATATCCTGGCCGGCGTGGAGGGGATAATCCGCCTCGTTTCCGGTCGGTTTCCAGGTCTGCGGGCCGTAGATGAAGTCTGCCTTTGTGAAGGTCTCGTCGAGGGAGAGGGGTTGGTACGCCACGTTGTCGAGGGAGGGCGCCCGGTTCCGCTCGGGGTTCGGGGTCCAGGTATACCCGTCCGCCGTGATGCGGAGCCTGAAATTGTCGGGGATGGTGCCGTTGACGGCGACCATGAGGAGGATATCGTCCTCGTATCCCTTCCCGCCGGAGTCGGTGGCATAGAAGGTGCCGGTCTGGTTCTCGGTCACCGTCACCTGGCCGAAGTTTGCGGCCGGATCGGTGGAGACATGAAGGGCGTTGAGGCCGCGGCCGATCCCTTCGAACATGACGTTATAGGTATTGTTGCAGAACGCGTTGTACTTCGCCCCGGCGTTGTTTGCCACCCTTATGAAGATGTTGTTGTACCCGGGGAGGACAGTCTGCCCGGGAGGCGGCGTAACGGTGATGAGATCGGTCTTGACCGCGGAGTCGCCGCCGCCGGCGTTCGCTACGGTCAGGTTCACGGTGTAGGTGCCGGCGGCGGCATACGTGAACGTGGCGTTCTGCTCAACGCTATCAATGACGCCGTCGTCCTCGAAGTCCCAGGCCCAGGATGTCGGGTTGCCGGTGGAGAGATCGGTGAACCGCACCGTGAGCGGAGCGTCGCCCGCGGTGACGTTGGCCGAGAAGGCCGCGACCGGTGGGGCCGGCGGCACGCCGGCGACGGTGTAACCGCTGGATTCGGCTCCCGCTACCCGGTTCGTCCAGGATATCCCCTGGCCCTGGTTTGAAGCGCTGCACCAGCCGTAGGCATTGAATGCCGCGTGGGTGGAGAGGTTGGTGAACGCAAACTCGACCTTCGCCCCGCCGTTGTCGGTCAGGGCGGCCCCGGGGTACACGCTGTTCTTGAGGTTTCCGACGTTCAGGTCGACGAAGATCAGATGGGATGCTGCGGAGGGATCGTCGATCTCCTGCCCGTAGTAGAGCGGCAGGGACGGTACCTCGAGATCGCCCGGGCCGGGTTTCCAGGCCTGCGGGCCGTAGATGAAGTCGTCCCTGGAGAAGAGTTCATCTACGGCACCGTCGGCATACTGGTATTCGGACGGCAACTCCGGCGAATATTCACCGGGGGGTGCAGGCGCCCAGACATATCCGCTCGAACGGATGTGCAGGGCAAAGTCGTCGGGTATCGACCCGTTCACCGAGACCAGGAGGATGACGTTGTCATGGTATCCCCGCCCGCCGGTGTTGGCGACCCAGAACACGCCGGACGGGTCGGTGCCCGCAGTGACCTGCCCTGCGGGAGCAGCCGCGTCGTTCGTGATATGGAGTTCGTTCAGGCCGCCGCCGTCCGCCTTGATGTAGTAGGTGCCGTTCGGCCCGCCGTATGCGGCGCCGTCCAGGTTGT
>MPOY01000163.1 GCA_001896715.1 Methanoculleus sp. EBM-46 | reverse complement strand
TCTGCGAGGTTCCGGGCGAGGAGGGTCCGCGCCATCTCCTCGAAGGCCCAGCCGGAGAACCCCTTCCACTCGCCGAGGATCCGGCCCTTCAGAAGGACAAAGCGCCCGCTTTCGTAAAGGCTCATGTTCCGGTAGATAAAGCGGGCGTAGAATCGGAGAAAATTATCAACAAAGATGTATCTGCCCATCTTCGAGCGTTTCCCCCTCTCGGTGACCGGAACCCGGTACTCGATGATCCCGAGGAGGTCAACGAGATCCCGCATGTACGGGGGGAGCGATGTCGAGGGGAGGGAGACGAGATCGGCGATCTCCTTCAGGGTTCTTTTCCCAAGAGCAATGGCCCCGAGGATCTCGTAATAGGTCGCGTATTCCCGCCCGAACTCCTCGACCACGACGTCACTCATCTCCCGGCCGAGGGGAGCAAGGTCACTCAGGATGAGCTGATCGAGGGCACTCTCAAGGTTGGTACATCCGTACTTCTCAAGAAAGGTATAGTAGTAGATCGTCCCGCCGAAGAGGAGATAGAGGTTGAGCTGCTCCACCGGATCCTGCACACCTAGATCGCCGAGGATGACAAAGCATTCTCTTGGGCTGAAGGGGCGCAGTGTCAGGATGTTGTCAGCCCGCCTGAAGAGAGGGGCATCCCCCAGAAGGAAGATCTCCCGGATCATTCCCACCGACGACCCGGATATGATGATGAAGAGATGCGAATCCCGGCCCGCGAGATCCCAGAACCGTTGCATCTGAGATATAAACGAGGGGTGGATCTTAAGGAAACGCTGGAACTCATCGAAGACGACGATCAGCGGTTGGTCGTAGGAGAAGAGGAACTCAAGGAACGTCTCCGGCGTATCGGTCCTGATGTAACCAGGGAGGTTGAGCGCTTCCGCTGCCAACCTCCCGAACTCCTCCATGAGAGCCGTGATGCTCTTGTTCGCATCGACGTAGAGGTAGAGGGCCGGCTTCCCTCTACAGAACTCTTTGATCAGCTCGGTCTTGCCGATCCTTCGCCTGCCGGTGACGACCAGAAAGGAGGGGGCACGAGCATAGAGGTGCTCCATCAGCTGGAGTTCCCGCTCCCTGCCATAGAACCTCATAGTTATTATGGATATAATAATTACAAATATAATAATTACGGTGCCACCCACCCCGCCGCCGGCGGAGAGGTACTCTTTGGGAGCGGCATTTTCCCATCACCGATAGAGAGACTCTTGCAACCCCTTTTCGGAAGGACCGGGTCTCCCTGCAGAGATAAACCGGAGTGTTTGCCCCGGGCAACCCCGACCGCCCTCGCCCTGCCCGGATCTTCCGGATACGGGGGAAGACTCCGCACCTCACGCATCCCCCCGGACCCCGGGCGTGCAGAACCGATCTCCCGGCGATCCGGCGCCTCCCGACGGCCCGGGCACCCCGGGGTGACCCGGCCTATCGATCACTATATATAGAACGTCTGAACAAACCTAACGGACAAAGGAGATTATACGATGCTTGCTGGACAGCCCATCATTATTTTACGGGAAAACGTTGAGCGCACGCGTGGATTCGAGGCGCAACGCTCGAATATCATGGCTGCAAAAGCAATTGCGGCCGCCGTTCGGACAACGCTCGGTCCCCGGGGAATGGACAAGATGCTGGTCAGCTCCAGCGGTGATGTGGTGATCACGAACGACGGGGCAACCATCCTGCACGAGATGTCCGTGCAGCACCCCGGCGCCAAGCTGGTCGTCGAGGTCGCCGAGACCCAGGACGACGAGGTCGGCGACGGCACCACGACCGCAACGGTTCTGGTCGGGTCGCTGATGGAAGAGGCGGAGAGACTGCTCGCCCAGAACGTTCACCCCACGGTCATCGCGAACGGTTACCAGCTCGGCATGGAGAAGGCCCTCGCGGTTCTTGATGACCTGGCCATAACGATCGGGTTTGAAGACCGTGAGAACCTCATAAAGATCGCCGACACCGCTATGACCGGCAAGTCCATCGAGGCGGTCAAGGAGAAGGTATCCAACATCGTCGTGGATGCGGTGCGGCAGGTCGCGACCGGGACGGGCGCCGGCGCCTACACCGTGGACGAGGACGACATCAAGATCAAGACGCAGGTCGGCGACACGATGCACGACGCGGAGCTCATCCGGGGCGTCGTCATCGACAAGAAGCGCGTCTTTGAACAGATGCCGGACGCGGTCACCGATGCCAGGGTAGCCCTGCTCGCCCAGCCGCTCGAGGTCACGAAGACCCAGGTAAAATCAAAGATCAAGATCACCTCTTCAGACCAGATGAAGGCGTTCACCGAGCAGGAACGCGAGTCCCTCAAGAAGATCGCCGATCAGATCGCCGCCTCGGGTGCAAACGTCGTCCTCTGCCAGAAGGGGATCGCCGATGCCGTCCAGTACTATCTCGCGAAGAGCGGCATATATGCCATCGAGGACGTAAAGGAAGAGGACATGAAGTTCGCAGCACGGGCACTCTGCGGCACCATCGTCAACAAGCCCGAGGAACTCAACGCAACGACGCTCGGCCACGCCGAAGCGGCCGAAGAGCTCCCGGACACCGAACTGACGGTCATATCCGGGTGCGACAACCCGAAAGCCGTCACGATCCTCCTCCGGGGCACCTCCCAGCTCCTGCTCGACGAGCTCGAGCGGGCGGTCTACGACGCAGCCCGGGTCGTCCAGGACGCCATCGAGGACGGCAGGTTCGTCGTCGGCGGCGGGTCGGTGGAGACCGAGCTTCAGCTCCGCATCCGCGACTACGCGGCAACCGTCGGGGGCCGGGCCCAGCTTGCCATCGAAGCCTTTGCGAATGCGTTCGAGGTCATCCCGAGGACGCTCGCGGAGAACTCCGGGTTTGACACGATCGACAAGGCCGTTGCTCTCCGGAAGGCCCACGCAGACGGCGCGAAGTACGCCGGGCTCAACGTCTACACCGGCGCGATCGTCGATATGCGGGAGGCCGGCGTCATCGAACCCGAGCGCGTGAAGACCCAGGCCATCAAGAGCGCGACCGAGACGGCCATGCTCCTCGTCCGCGTCGACGACATGATGGTCACCCAGGCTGGAAAGCCGGGGATGCCGGGCGCGCAGTAATCATCCGCGCGAGGAAGCGAGGAAGATCTCGGCCTCCTCTTCCTCGATCTTTTTATCCTGCGGCAGGCTCCTTCCGCCGGAGAATATGAGCGCCGTATCGGGGTTGAGCTCAAACGAGAGGAGGGCGTCTTCAAAGGTCTCGCCCGGACGGCCCCGGTAGATCAGCACGCGCCCATCCGGGATGAGGGTAAATCGACAGAGCATACCTCGATACTATTATAGCCGGAGAACCTAAATACTGTAGGCTGGTTTTATGCCGAGGTAGTCTAGTCCGGGAAGGCGGTGGCCTCGAAAGCCACTGGTGCCTGGCACCTCGGGAGTTCAAATCTCCCCCTCGGCGTCTCTCTACAACGACCGGGGGTGCGCGATCCCTCTCATCCGGTTTCCATCCTCAAGAACCACTGCCTGTGATCCTGGTACCACAGCAGATCGCGAGCGCTCCAGAAAGTAATATTCATAAACCCGGTACATCAGTACCGGCATTGGTATCGACCGATGGGGATCACCCGTGTACCGCTGCTTTGACAAACTGGACGATGCTGTCATTATCCTGGATCGGGATAACACCGTTGCGCGGTTGAACCGATCGTTCCAGGAGATCTTCGGCATCGACGACGAGACGGTCCGCAGCATGGAGACGGAAGAGTTTACAACCAGCCACCTTGCGCGATTCCTCCCGGAGGGAGAGGGCGCCGACCGGGTGATCGAAGCCCTCCGGTACCGGCAGGAGGTCTCGCACGCCGCCTGCAGGATAGAGACCCCCGACGGCGAGGTGCGCTGGTTCTCATTCTCGTGCCGTATGATGACGGAGGAGCCCTACACCGGGATGGCCCTCGTCCGGCTCCGGGATATCACGTCCGGGTATAGTGAGGCGGCATGGAACGCTTCGGAAGTGGAGGCAGAGGTCGGAGCGGAGACGATATTCGCCGGGATCGGTGAGCTCGTCCCCTACGGCATATGGATATGCGACCCGGACGGCACCGTGCTCTACATCTCCCCTTCGTTCCTCGACCTTATCGGGACGACGCTTGAGGAGTGCCGGCAGTCCGGGTGGCTGGGCCGCACACCGCTTGGGGATCCGGCCGGGGTGCTCGCCGACTGGGGGCGCTGCCTTGATGCCGGGTGCCGGTGGGACCGTGAACTCAGGGTTCCGGGTCCAGGCGGGGAGTATCGCACCATCCTCTCGCGCGGTGGCCCCATCCGGGATGAAGATGGCCGGATCATCCTCTGGGCCGGCATCAATCTCGACATCACCGCAAGAAGAGAGGCCGAACAGATCACCGCTGTCCGGGCGGCGCAACAGGCGGTCATCGCAGACCTCGGCCGCCTCGCTCTTGCGGGGACCGACCTATCGGAGTTGATGAACGCCCTGGTCCGGGCGGTGGCCGGGCACCTCGGCGTCAAGTATGCCAAGGTGCTCCGGTATCTCCCCGACGAGGACGCATTCCTGCTTGAGGCGGCGGTGGGGTTTAACGAGACCCGGGTCGGCAAGGAGAAGGTGGAGGGCGGAACCGACTCACAGGCAGGCTACACGCTCCTCTCCCATGAACCGGTTATCGTCGAGGATCTCAGGACCGAGACACGTTTTACCGGCCCGGCCCTCCTCCGGGACGAGGGGATCGTGAGCGGGATCAGCGTCATCATCCAGGGAAAAAGGGCACCCTATGGGGTGCTCGGCGCCCACACCCGGACGCACCGCAGGTTCACGCAGGATGACATCAACTTCATACAGGCGGCGGCAAACATTCTCGCGCAGGCGATCGAGCGGCGGGCAACCGAGGAGGCGCTCCTCGCAAGCGAAGAGAAGTTCCGCGCGATAGCGCAACGGAGCTTCGATATGATCTACACCTGCTACCACGACAGCGGGATCGCCTACATATCCCCGGCGGTGACCCGCATGCTCGGTTACACGCCCGAGGAGCTGATCGGTCGCAAATGCCGCGATTACCTCAGCCCCGTATCGCTCCCCGCGTGGGAGGAGGCAGAGAAGAAGCTGGCCCGGGGCGAACCGGTCGAGGGGCTCGAGGTCGAGTTCCACCGGAAAGATGGGTTCGTGGCGTTCGTCGAGCTGAACGAGTCGGCGATCCTCGAGCACGGGAAGGTGGTCGGCGTCCAGGCAGTGGGAAGAGATATCACCGAACGGAAACAGAACGAACAGCTTCGCCGGCAGGCGTTCTCCCAGATCGAGCGGAATATCGAGCAGTTCGCCGTCCTCGGCGACCACATCCGCCAGCCCCTGCAGGTGACCCTGGGGAGGGCGGAGCTGATCGACGATACGGAGACGGCAGCAGTCATCCGCGAGCAGGTCGAGCGGATCAACGACTACATCCGGCAGCTGGACCGGGGATGGGTGGAGTCACGGAAGGTTCGCGAGTTCCTCCGGCGGCACGATCTCGAGTGAGTCCTGCGGTTGGTTACCTGTAGCGCTTCGTGAGCGGTTTTTCCGTAACCGAACCTATATCGATGTCATAGTCCTGCACCCCGCCATGCCCGGCAACGACCGAGCGGATCTCGAGGAGGATCCGCTCCGCCAGCACTCGTGCGTCGCGCTCCTGGTCGGTATCCATCTCAAGGAACCCCGTCAGCTCTATACGAAACTTCTTCACACCAATCACCTCTTTCTCACGGGCGACCCCTTCCCGGTTATCCGCAGGCGGTCGGCCTCATCCGGGCGGAGATCCGGTATGCCGGGAGAATACCCGCGTGGGGCGCCTGCACATCCTCGTTAACAGCGTTAACATAAAAAGAATAGCGATATGCGCACGCCGATACCCTCCGCGGCCGCTCGCCGAAACGTTTCCTGCCGGGAGGGGCGCGCAAATCGTCCCGGGATCTCACATTGCCGGGAACCTACGTTAGATAAGGATACGGACACAGGGTAAATAGAGGGCTGAGTGATGGCATTTGATCTCTCGAAATGCGACTTTTCGCGCTGCAAAGGAGAATGCCTCGTCCGCTGTCCGTATGTCTCATACGGCGAGGATGAAGCAAAGAGGGCCGTACGATCCCTGATTGCAGGAGAACCCCACCCGATCCTGAAAGACTGCATCACCTGCGCAGCCTGCAACGACTTCTGCCCGCGGGGCGCAAACCCCTGGGACCTCATCGCAGAGCGGCAGGAGGAGACGGGCGTTCTCGGC
>MPOY01000636.1 GCA_001896715.1 Methanoculleus sp. EBM-46 | reverse complement strand
TCACCTAACAGTGGTCCGGCTGAACTGGATGAGGTAAAGAGAAAGATCTACATACTGGAACAGAAGTTAGGGAAGCAGTGTTTCCCTGACTATGAAACGTTCCTGTTGTGTGATGATAAAGTTACTTCTACATACTTGTTGAAACTTAATGGCCTTCCTGTAGCCGATACATTCATTTCGAACGACTACCGGGAAATTGAATCAATGAAAGACAACCTGAGCTATCCTCTCGTTTCAAAGCGTTTTCATGGTGCAAGCTCAAGAGAAGTTTCTCTCTTAAGAGATTCAAAAAGACTCTCCAGTTTTTCCAAACGAGTGTTCTCATTCTATGGAAAAAAAACCAGCAATGCATATTTTCGCCAGAAAAACTATGTCTACTTTCAGAAATTCATCGATGGAGACAGGCTGGACACAAGGGTGAATATTGCCGGGAACGTAATCACCGGTTATTTCAGAAAGTCGAAAGGCAAAGATTTCAGAGCTTCCGGTAGCGGAATAGTAATAAAGGAAGATCTTCCAGTAGAAGCTATAGAAGTGGCTATAAAAACTTATCGATCGATTGGAAAAGCCATGCTGGGTGTCGATATGATGAAAGATACTAATGGAAAATACTGGATAATCGAGATCTCACCCTTCATCGGAGTAAAAACTCCCATTCAGTTGAAGGTCAATAATATACCCGGTTCGTACTTTCTTCTTAACGACGGAACTCTTGAATTCAGAAGAGAGTCATATTGGCCTCAGGAATTAGCTCTGAAAGTTTTCCTTGAGCAGAATTATCTTTATACACTGGATGAGTGGAAGAGTATATTTCTTGTTCCAGGATTGTCCACAGGAAGATTAGCGAAACGTTTTACCATATAAGAAAGCTGATCGTCTTATTGGATAACTAAGAATACGGTGGTGTTTATGAAGGGCATAGGGAGAAGGGTACTTATTTTTTCAGAGATGTTTCCCAAGCCTAAGAATTCGTCGAGCGGTGTGTTCGTAATCGAAAGATTAAGAGTACTGATTCGTTTTGGTGTAGAGTTTGATTTTGCTCCGGTTTCCACATTCGATAACCTATTGATCAGATTATTGAAGAGACTCAAAGGCATCACTCCATCAGCGCCAATAGACATCGTCCAGGTTGAAGATAAGCAGTTTCCGGTCATAAGCATCTCCCTTAGATTGAAGGATCGTATAGGGTTGTTAAGACAGAAAACAGATTCGTGGGTCAAATATGCCGAAAGAATGGCTCAAACTATTGAGAAACGAAAGAATATGAAAGAATTCGGTCTTTTTCATGCCCACAGAGTCTTTCCTGAAGGATATGCCGCTATGCTACTGTCCAAGAAGCATGATTTACCTTACTTAGTTACTGCTCATGGTGGCGAGATTCATTCCATTTCAAACAACAATAAGACTGCTGTCAGAGAGGTTCTTGAAAAGGCAGCAAAGGTAATC
>MPOY01000435.1 GCA_001896715.1 Methanoculleus sp. EBM-46 | reverse complement strand
GGATAGTCTAGTCCGGGAAGGCGGCGGCCTTGAAAGCCGCTGGTGCCTGGCACCTCGGGAGTTCAAATCTCCCTCCCGGCGTCCTTTGTTCTGTTCATACCCGTAACGGTTGTTGCGCCCCATTCATACATCCGATCGCACTCACCGGCGCCAGAACCCTGGAGAAACTATACCAGCAAGCGATGCCCCGGGGCGATCGAGCATCTTCGTGCCTTATAGGGAGAGGGCGGGATCGTGACCGGGAGTGCGGTCACGGCTCAAAATCCATCACGACCGCGGAGTGGTCGCTTAAACCCTGCCCCCGGAGGTCGTGCAGGTACCAGCACGCCGTCGGGTTGAGGCGCGCAGATGCAAATATGTGGTCGTAGCGCTTGCACTTCGGGACATCCTCGGGCCCGCGGTCGGGGCACCAGCTGTACTCCCTCGCCCGGTAGCCGTGCAGTTTCCGGAAGACATCGGGGAGGTCGTACTCCGCAAGGCCGGATATGACGTTCATCTCGGCGTTATACCACCACCTTCTCGGCCGCCCGAGGTACTCATCGCTCTCGGAGGCCGTCGTGTAGGTCCGATCAGGGATGATATCGCGGTAGAAGGGGACGATCGTCCCGTCGGGAAGTTCCGCCTCCGGTATGTGAAGGTCGCCGCAGAGGATCCGTGGCCTCGCTGGCCTGACGGCAAGATGTCGGTAGATCCCGACCAGTGTCTCGGCCTTCACGATCTCGTTCCTCCGGCTGCCTATCGCCGTGGGAACGTGGACGTTATGCACCTCGAACTCGCCCGTGGGTGCACTGACGACGGCCGAGACCACCCGCTGTTTCCACGGGATATCGAAGTCGAGCGGATTTAATGGCGCAAGGGGGTACCTGCTCGCGATCAGGCATCCGGCGTCCTTTGTCTCGCCGACCGGCGAGCACTGTTCGGAGAGACGCGAGATACTGTACGCGAACTGGAAGGGATCGTTTGTGTTGCGCGCACGGAGATCGTTCAACCGCTCGGCCATGTAGGCCACCCGGGCAATCTCCACCAGAGCAAGGCTGTCGACGAAATGAGTTAACCCGAAGTTCTCCAATCCCTCACGAAAGAGCGGCAGATCCCGATCCGTCACCTCCTGGAAGGCGACGATATCCGGCGAGTGCTGGCAGACTGCTTCGACTTTCTTCTCCACGCTCCTCAAACCGGAGCGGAAGAGATCCACGTTCCATGAAATGAGCCGCATAGTTCTGGTACATTGCGCGTTGGCCCTGCATGCACATTAACACATCGAGTTGAGAGCGGCAGCGCGGCGCCGGCGCTG
>MPOY01000432.1 GCA_001896715.1 Methanoculleus sp. EBM-46 | reverse complement strand
CCCCATCGATGAGAGGTAGCCGTTCAATGTTGCCTGATTAGAACCGACATTTGTGGCTGAACTTGTGCTGACCGAAGGGGAGGTAATAGACGAGATCCGAATGTTATTAGATTCAAACACTCGATTGTTGTATTTACTAATTACACTATCATCTAGTTCACCTTTCGCTTGATTATATTCTTTGAAGTCGCTATCAATCCCGGTTTTCTTCAAGATTATCCGCTTAATTGGTTGTGTGTGAGAATCATAAGCCCCAGGTGCTTTGTACATATGAAAATGCAGATGCACACCTGTTGCACTGCCTGTCATCCCACTAACTGCAAATTTCTCTCCTTGTCTTATGGAAGCTCCGTTTGCTACAAGGATTTCCGATAAGTGAAGGTAGACTGTAATGTATTCATTTCCGCCGTAGGTGTGGCAAATCGCTACTTCCTTCCCACCTGCACCATCTTCATCGTTATCTATGTGACATACTGTCCCATCATAAGGCGCGAGAATGTCAAATGTCTCACCTGGCGTCATAGATGCAATGTCCAGTGCATAGGTATTGTCCCACGTCCCATGGTCGTAGTGAGACGTTGCACCGTTTGTTCCTTGGGTGATTCGTGCTGCTCCCTCCCACGGTGCTTTAAATGTAGGTTGATCGCTGTGTGGCGTGGGAGTTATGACATAATTTTGCAACGACGAAAGATCTCCATTGAAGACATCCAGATCCACATCCCCCTCGATTCCCGAAACCTGACCTTTATCACTATATTGCCAAAAAGCCCAGTTTGTCCATATTCCAGTGTTTGGACTTAAACTCGGATCATACTTCCAATGCGCGATCCAAAGATCATTCTGATTTATATCCTGCTTCAAATAGTTTGTTGCATAATTTGGATTCACATAGATTATCGGATATACATCTGTTTTGGCGTGAACTGTAGAAATCCAAGTTTTCACCCATTCAGAAAGTGCTTCTTTTCCCAAAGAGGCACCACATTCCAAGTCTAATACAGGTCTGAGATAGCCCTCGGAGATGTACTTGCCTGCGATATCGACAAAATAACTCGCCTCATCAGTAGCACTGTTCCCTAAATCTGGCCTAGCAAAGTGGTATGCCCCAACAAGCATTTCGTTTGCGAATGCACTGTCCATGTTTGTTTGAAATTTTGGATCAGTGTATCCTTTACCTTCTGTCGCCTTAACAAATGCAAATGATTTACCGGAGTTGTGGACACTACGCCAGTTTATATTATTTTGATGATGCGAAACGTCGATGCCAAATGCCCTGTTATTACTGGTAGTGAATGTCGTATCAGCACCATAAACGGTTCCCGCACTGTTGGATGCCACTGCCCGGTAGTGATATGTCGTTCCGGGCGAGAGATCTGTGAGAGATTGG
>MPOY01000291.1 GCA_001896715.1 Methanoculleus sp. EBM-46 | reverse complement strand
CATGAAAAAGACTATATCCTTTCAGAGCTACGGGGGGGTTTGCCTGAGAGGGAGATCAAACCCGAAGGCGCATCATCATGGTGCAACAGGTTTACGGATCAGAACAATGAAGGTCCGTAAACAAAAAAAACGTTGCACCAATGATTGAAACGCAACCGGGACAAGAATCAAACTCTCGGGCACACGTATTCTTCTGCAGTCTGCCCGGGGAGCGGACGCCGCCTCTTCTGCACCTCCGTTCCGGCTAAAAAATTAGAGGGGTTTTCCCATAGCATCAGATCGCGGGTTTCCCCTTCAGCGCCTCGACAAGGAGCCGGACACCCGCCTCGATATCGGCGGTATCGACCACCTCGACCGGCGAGTGGATGTAGCGGGTCGCAATCGAGAGCGGTATGCTCGGTATGCCGCCCCGCTCCAGGTGGATGATCGTCGCGTCGGTGTTGCCGCCGGTCCCGACCTCGAGCTGGCAGGGGATGTTGTTCTTCTCCGCGGTCTCCCTGAGCCACGCGGTCATCCGGGGATCGGCCATCAGCCCGCGCCCGCTCGCGCTGACGAGGACCAGGACCGGGCCTTTTCCCATCTCGACGCTCGCATCGCGCTTCTCGATCCCGGGGTGGTCGCCGGGGATGGTGACGTCGGTCGCTATCGCACAGTCGGGGTTTAAGGTGTAGGCGCTCACCTTCGCTCCTTTGAGCCCCAGCTCCTCCTGGACCGTGAAGACGGCGTAGACCGTGTGGGGCGACTTCATCTGTTGCAGAGCCCGGATGAGCATCGCGACACCGACCCGGTTGTCGAGCGCTTTTCCCGTGACGCGGTTGCCGGCAAGCTCCGTGTACTCGCGGTCGATGGTGATCGGGGTGCCGATCTCGATGCCGAGGTCCGCCACATCTCCCGCGGAGGCGGCGCCCACGTCGATGAACATGTCCTCGATCTTGATCTCCTTCTTGCGCTCCTCGTCCTTCATGACGTGCGGGGGCTTCGCGCCGATGACGCCCTTCACCGGCCCCTTCGTGCCGTGCAGAACCACCCGCTGGCAGTAGAGCACCGGCCCGAACCATCCCCCGAGGGGGACGACCCGGATGAACCCTTTCTCGTCGATGTACTGGACCATCAGGCCGATCTCGTCCATGTGGGCGGCGAGCATGATGGAAAAGCCGTCGCCGCGCTTCGTGGCGATAAGGTTCCCCATCGTGTCCTCGGTGATCTCGTCGACCACACCGGCAAGCTCCGCCCTGACGATATCGCGGATATTCCCTTCCCTGCTCGTGACGCCGTGAGCGTCCGATAACTTCCTGAGTAACTCTTTGACCATGCTCAACTCACTCCATCAGCGTCCCGATCCTCTCGACCGCCCGCGAGAGGTTCTCCTGAGCGGTCGCGTAGCTGAAGCGTGCATGGTCGGGCGCCCGCGTGCCGAACGCCGCGCCCGGCACGATGATGACACCCGCTTCGACGGCCCGCTGGATAAGGGTCTGGCCCATCGGGACAAACATATAGAACGCTCCCTCCGGCCGGGGAAAATCAAACCCGAGGCCCGTAAGACCTGCATACAGGAGGTCCCGCCGCGCGCGGTACTCCTCCCGCATCCGCGCGACCGCGCTCTGGTCGCCGGTGTAGGCGGCGAGCGCGGCATACTGCGCGATCGACGTCGCGCACGCCTGGGCGTACTGGTGTATCTTGAGACACTCGGGTATGTAGTCCTCCGGCGCCGCAAGGTAGCCGACCCGCCAGCCGGTCATGGCGTAGGTCTTGCTCGCGGCGTTGATGGTGATGACGTCCTCGCTGAAACGGGCTGCGCTGACGTGTTTCTTCTCGTAGATGAAGTGCTCGTAGACCTCGTCGGAGACGACGGTGACACCCCGGTCGCCCGCGTACTCGACCAGGGCGCGGACCGACTCCTCGCTCTCGACGGCGCCCGTCGGGTTTCCCGGCGTGTTCAGGACAAAGAGCCGGGCTCCGTCCATCTGCTCCTTTGCCCGCTCGACGTCGATATGCAGGGTTGCATCGAGCCCGATACCTTCGGGCCGCCCGCCGGCAAACGTCGCAAGGGCGGCGTAGGAGACGAACCCGGGGTCCGCGAAGAGGACGCGGTCGCCCGGGTTCACGAGCGCCTGCATGACGAGGTGGAGCGCCTCGCTCCCCCCCGCCGTGACCAGGATCTGCTCCGGCCGGTACACGAGATCGTTTTCGCGGGCGAACTTACCGCAGATCGCCTCACGGAGTTCGGGGATACCCGCGTTCGGCGTATACCCCGTCTTTCCCGCCCTGATGGCGGCAATCGCCGCCTCCTTGATGTGGCCGGGCGTATCGAAGTCCGGCTGCCCGATGCCGAGGTTGATCGCGTTCGGCCCCCCGGCGTCGAAGAGTTTCCGGATCCCCGACATCTCCACCGACCGGACCCGGTCGGCATACCTGTGCGTGTTCATACCGTTCCTCACTCGATGTTTGCGTGCCGGCACTGGAGGTCTTCGGGCCGGCACTGGGTGATCTCCATGAGATGGGATATAATGGCATCTGCAAAGACCATGGCGGTCGTCTCGAATATGGTGCCGAGCGGTGCGAACGATTTGTGTTCGCCCATCATCTGCCGGATCTCGAACTCCGCCGACTCGTCGGCCACCTTATCCCGCTGGCTCTCGATGACGACGACGCAGCTTGCGATGCGCCCGATGCGGGAGTCTTTCTTTGAGGTGATGAGGCAGACCCTCCCACCGATCTCCTTTGCCGTCTCGGATATGTCTGCAACCGTCTTTGTCGCGCCGGACCCGGAGAAGACGATGATGACGTCTCCCGGCTTCATGGCCGGGGTCACGGTCTCCCCGACGACGAACGCCGAGAGCCCGAGGTGCATCAAGCGCATGGCGAACGATTTTGCAACCAGGCCGGAACGCCCGGCGCCCATGGTGTAGATGCGGTTTGCATTCAAGATCTCGTTTAAGAGCGCATCGATCTGGTCATCGGACATCACGTCCGCGATGGTCCTGATCTTGGT
>MPOY01000536.1 GCA_001896715.1 Methanoculleus sp. EBM-46 | reverse complement strand
GAGAATAATAGGCCTATTTCAGGTGGTCATGGGAACAGATTACGCTGTAACCGGCGCTTTGCGTGGTATGGGAGATACATCCTTTCCCATGAAATCCTCTCTTGCGGCCATGTGGTTCGTAAGACTTCCAGTAGGATTCTTACTGGTGAAGTACTTCAACATGGGCCTTCTAGGTGCATGGATAGGTATGATGTCTGACATGGCATTCAGAACTTTTCTGAAGTTCAGAAGATTCTCTTCCGGTAAATGGGAGAAAACCGCCGACGCAATCCAAACCCGTTCAAAAAGCTTTATTGATAATGTGTCCAGCTGAAATGAGATAAATCCTTTCCTTGGTATATCTATATGGGTTACAATGTTTCAGCTGTGAAAGCATGTAAACAAACATTTCACAGAAAACAAAGCTGGTTATTCTCACAAAAGGTATAAAATTATCGTGTGTAAATAGTTTCACTTTTTCTATCAATGATGCACAATAGTCAACTTATTTTTTTCCACGTGTTTTGATAAGGATCACGTATTTAGTATAACGAGAAATACGGACTCTAGCTATGATAATCAAGTTTTATCAGGTCTCATCGTTTCCCATGACAAAATAAGGGAAGAAAACAAAGCGAAGTTTTATGCGCTATAAATGAAGGTGGAGTTGTTTTGTCCATGCATTGAAGGGTTCAAGTCCTTCTATTTGATCCATTTGTATTGTTGCTTCTATTCCGATATCGATCTTCTATATTATTTCAGGAGGTAAAACATGAAAAAAACCCTAGTTGTGATGATTGCTCTTTTGGTTCTTTCAACAACAATGGTTTTCGCACTTATCAGTGGTGATCCCGTGGTTAAGGGACAGCTCCCGTTCCTTCTCACGAACGCCGGACAGGGGCCTGGTGGAAAGATGGCAAGACTCTTAATATGGCAAAGCGGTGCAATTTTGGATACCGACTTCGATTATAATGCAGAACCACTCAAGGAAAATCCAAACGATCTTACCGCCAGAGAGTACAAAATGCTTTTCGTTATTATTGGCTCCTCTGCAAAGGGTCTTGGCGCATCTGGAATAACCATCGATGAAGAGATAGTTAGACTCAACAAAATGATCGAGGAAGCCAAGAAGCTTAACATGTTCATAATTGCAGCGCACATTGAAGGAAAAGCACGCAGAGGAAATCCTGGAAGTGCTGATGAGCAGTCGATAGATGCTATCGCTCCTTTTGCCGACTACCTAATTGTGATGAAAGAGGGCAATCAAGACGGGAAGTTCACAAAAATAGCCCAGGAGAAGAATATTCCACTGACATTGATTGATAACACTATCGATTTTATGCAGGTTATCAAGCAGATGTTCCCGACCGAATAGTTAGAAACTATCGAATGTTTTCGGGGGGAGTTTAAATGTATCTTCAGACAACGATTATAGCAATTGTTATGGTAGCAACTTTCGCACTGGCCAGTTGGAAACTGAAGTCTCCCGAGATTTCGATGGTGATAACAGCTATCGTGGGAGCTCTTGTTGGAGGTTTCGGCTTTCCATCTAGATTACTGGTCGAAGGTATGTTTACATATTTTGATGTTGGAATGATATTTCTTACAGCGTCTATATTCATTAACATCTACTCTGAAACCGGTGCAATGAATGCGTTGGTAAGATGGCTAGTGAAACAGTTCTATGATCGTAAGTGGCTCATGCTTGTTCTTTTGGGAATTCTTATGATCATTCCGGGAGCTTTGACGGGAGCTGGAAGCGTCTCGATTTTTGTTGTTGGTAGTCTTGTGGCATCTGTCATGAACTACATGGGCTTCACCAAGAAACGTGTAGCAGCTTTCATATACCTTTTTGCAATGCTGGCGGCCGTTGCACCACCAATAAACTTGTGGGCAATGTTGATGGCTGCACAGGCTAATATGCCGTACGTTGGATTCAACGTTGTTCTTCTAGTTCCAATAGTAATAATATCCATTTTCACGATAATCTATACCGGCCTCAGCAAAACTCCAGACAGAAAGACAAAGGAACACATTCTTTCAGAACTTCCGCAACCACCCGAAGGGATGAATTGGTTCAAGATAATCTTCCCGTTTGCTGTACTTATTGTTTTGATACTCCTATCGAAGTTCGCTGCTTTCTCGATACCTGTACTTGGTCTTCCTTTGACTTTCGTCATATGCGCTTTTGTATCGGCGATGATGGACAAAAAGCGTTGGGACGTTCGTAGGTGGCTTGGAGTAATGGTTAAAACAATGGACCAGGTCTTCCCGCTACTGGCCACTGTGATAAGCGTCGGGGCTCTAGTCAACATAATGACAGCAACCGGTGTCAGAGGGCTCTTGGCCATTACGTTCATAACACTTCCAATGGTATTTATTTATATTACAGCGCTCCTTTTTGCGCCGTTTGCTCAAGGATCATTGAGCTATGGAAGTGCAATCATACTTGGAACTCCGATAATATTCCTTTTCAACTCCATAGGCCTCAATGTTACCGTTACCGCAGCGGCCTTGAGTTTTCTCTTTCCGCTCGGCGATTGCCTCCCTCCGTCAAGGATCGTTGGTAGATTAACAGTAGAGACAGTTGGATATGAAGGTAGCTACATGTCTTTCCTAAAGGCTATAGCAATACCATGGTTGTTCATGGGTGCCATTGGGCTGTTAATGTTGATATTCCCCAACCAGCTGGATTTCCTTGTGGTGTATTGATGGAGGTGAAGTCATGTTAGTTTTTCTGGATACAATTATCCATTACTTCTATTTCGTTATGACCGGTTTTTTTGCCATACTTCTCCTGAAAAATCTCTTCAAGAGAGAAAAACGCAAAGGGCTGATATACGATATAGTCTATTCATACGTTATCATGGTCTTCATACTCAGGGTAATAGGAATTAAGTGAGGTGTGAGATGAAGAATCCAGTATATCTCAAAATTCTCTTTCTGGTTCTCTCAGGAATACTGGGCATTCTGGGAGGTATTGAGTTCTGGGAACTCCGTCATTATAAGGAAACTGTTGTAGTATCTGAAGACTTTACAGAAAAAATAATGCTCAGTGAATATCTTCCCAGCCTGAAGGGAACCTGGGGCGATACGCCCATATATATCTACGACTCCGGAGTCCCGGGAGGCTCGATGCTGATTCTCGGTGGAACACATCCATATGAACCGGCAACATCTCTAGCGGCTTACGTGATCATGGAAAACATTGAAGTGACCTCGGGAAAAGTGTACATAATACCCCATGCAAACATGAGCGCTTCAACTCTCGGAATGCTTGGAAATGCTTACATAAAGTACTATCACATCGAAACCCAATGGGGCGAGAAGAAATACAGAGTTGGAGACAGAGGAACCAATCCGTTGGATCAGTGGCCAGACCCTTTCACTTACGTACACTATCCATCAACTCAGAACCTTGCCTATCAGGATATCAGAAACCTCAACAGAACCTTTCCTGGTAGACCTGACGGAACTCTCACAGAAAGAATATCGTACGCGATTATGGAGCTAATCCGGAATGAGAACATAGACATCTTTTTCGATTTTCACGAAGCATCTTTGATGTACCCGGTAGTATCTACTTATGTTGCACACGATAGGGCAATGGATATCTCCATGATGGCAGCGATGATGCTTAGCGCCACACAATTTCCAATGAAGTCGGAGGCATCCCCTAAAAATCTTAGAGGACTTACGCACAGAGAAGTCGGTGATTTCAGCAACACTCTTGCATTACTAATGGAGACACCGGAAGCATTCATAGATAGAGTCGTTGGAAGAATGTCGGAAGAACTGATGCTTGAAGGTAAGGACGAATTTCTTCAAACTGCGGCCGAAAAAGGACTTGTCTACTGTGATTATGACATCAACGAAGGATTCCCTGATGCACTGGGTAATATGATCATCGGTACTCCCATGGATTACAGAGTTGGGAGACATCTGTCGGGCACACTCGAGGCCCTAAATTGGATGAACCAATTCTTCCCGGATAAGGCAATGAGCGTTACTTTCCCGAACTACGTCGATGTCATGACCAACGGTTCGGGTTACTATCTACACGATCCAAGCAAAGCAGATCCGTCGAGAGTTTTTGAGAATTGAGAAATAGTTTCGTATTTACTGATATTGGGACTTTCTGGATAGTACCAAAATCTTGTTTCAAAGGGGGTAAAGCATGAGAATGAAGTTCAAAATGCTTCTGGTGTTTGCAATTGTTCTACTTTTCTTGAGCGGAACGGCTCTCACCTGTACCATTATTGCCGTTGGTAAAGATGCGACTGTAGATGGTTCAACAATCATTACGCACAACGATGATTCTAGCGTAGCCGACTTCAGATTGTGGATAATTCCGGCAATGGAATGGCCCGAAGGCTCGATGAGGGATATCGTCATAGACTCGCATAATTACATCGATTATGGTAATTATCCTTTCGTCGAAATTGGAGACAAGGGAGTTCTCGTGGGACAGATTCCCCAGGTGGAGCACACCTACCAGTATTTACATTCCAGATACTCCTTTATCAACGAGATGGGAGTGGCGATGGGAGAATCTACGGCAAGCTGCAGAAGAGAGTTAAGAGAGGTCAGAGGCTGGATTGATTGCTGGACTGCTCAGGACATCGCTCTAGAAAGGGCAACCACCGCCAGAGAAGCCGTTAGAATCATGGGAGACCTCGTCGAGGAATACGGGTGGTACGGCTCGGGCGAAATAATGAATGTTACTGATGGAAACGAGGTCTGGATTGCCGAATTCTACGGTCTTGACCTTTGGGTAGCTGTAAGAATGCCAGATGACTGCGTCTTTGTCGGTGCAAACACTATGAGGATTCGAGATGTTGATTTCGAAGATACTGAAAATGTTATGTATTCTCCAAATCTTATCTCCTATGCTGTTGAAAAGGGCTGGTATGACCCGAACTCGGGAGAACCCTTCAGACCGGCAGACGTTTATGCTCCGAGAAACAGTGGAAACATCCGTGAATGGAGAGTCTTCGACTTAGTTGCCCCATCGATGGGATTCGAATATCTAGACATCCACTACCCTCTCTGGATAAAGCCCGACAAGAAACTCTCGGTATTTGACATCTTTACCATATGTGGAGACTGGTACGAAGGTACTGAGTTTGATCTCACTAAAGGAATTGGTGCGGGACCGTTTGGTGATCCATATGCCAGCTATAGAGTTGGCGGAAGACAGAGACCGATTGGAATATACCTTAGTTGCTATGTCCAGATAAGTCAAATCAAGAGCTGGTTACCTCCCGAAATAGGATCGGTAGTATGGTTCGGCTATGGGGGCGCTGGTACACAGTATCACACACCTCTTTGGCCGGCAATGAACAAGCTTCCAGAATTCTACCAGATTGGCTCAAGATATGAGGACTTTGAACGGGATTCCGGCTGGTGGACAAGCACATATGTTCAGGAGATGACTAGACTGAGGTTCAAAGATGCGATTGTAGACCTTAGGAACTTCAGAGATCCTAAATTGGAAGTCATTTATCAGACAGTGCCAAAGATTCAGGAACTTGCGGCAGAAGTGTATCAAAACGATCGTGATGCAGCCATAGATATAATAAGCGATTACGCATACAACACCGCAGTTGCATGGCAGGCCGATTGGCTCAAGTTTGGAGACTATCTGGTGGGTAACTATTGTGCTGACAGGATCAACTTTGGTACAGGATTGCCCAAAGAATGGGGCGAACTTTTAGATTCTCTGAGGAACGATTAGTATAACGTTAATCAGGTTTTTTGCCTATTTACGTAGGGAGGTGATAGTTAAGGCAGATTAAGAACAAAACGTTTTACGCTGAACTCAGAACTTTCGAGTAATTATATTTTCACAATGGGGTGATGTACTTTTATGAAGAAGGCATTGGTAATTCTTATTGTATTCCTCGTGACTCTTGGAAGTGCGGCGATAGCATGTACAATCCTTGGTGTC
>MPOY01000244.1 GCA_001896715.1 Methanoculleus sp. EBM-46 | reverse complement strand
GTGCCACTGCTCGTACGCCACCGCCCGGACGAGGTCCTGCCACGATCCGAGCCCCCGGCACCGGACACGGAGCCGGCGGCGCAGCTCGCTCTGCTCCGGATTGAGATGCGCCGGCTTCTTCTCCTGGTCCACAGCGAGCGCCCGGAGGGCACGGTCGGCGCCGGCCGTCGCAGCCCGGCGGGCTGCCTGCACCGCCTTGTCCAGTTGGTTCCGGGTGGACTTCTCCAGCACCGTCACTTCAACACCACCGGGTTGCCCTGCTCCAGTTCGCTCATTGCCCGGAGCCTCAGGTCGGCCAGGTAAGCATCGAGATCCTCCTCCGTCTTAACGACGACCCCCGATGCGAGCCGCACCGTCACCGTCTTCGGCTCAAGCAGCTTCGCCATCTCCGCCCTGATCTCAGGCAGAGACCCTTCGATCAGGCGGGCTGTCTGCGCGAACGAGGCAAGCGGCGTCTTCTTGAGCTGCCCGATTATGGCCGCATCGTCCTTCAGCGAGGGGAGGGACTGGACGACAAGTTGGTGCCTGCTCAGGAGATCCCCCTTCTGAGACTCTGGGAGCCGCATCCAGAGGGCGTCGTCCTGCAACTCGTCAAGCACGGTTTCCTGCGCATGTTTCACCTGCTTCGCCCCCTCGGTCAGGGCTTCGCGCAACCTGCTCCGGATCTTCTGCAGGAGAGGAGGCACCGGATCGGGATCGTTGAGCAGGCTCCGCCGCTCCAGTATCGCGTCATACTGTTCCCGGACCTCGTCGAGGACGTCGAGCCCCTCCGCATAATCGATCAGGGTTGCCAGCTGTGTCCACGCAGGCATACGCTCTTCGATCCGCTTGACCGTCTGCTGCCATCGCCGGACGTCGCCCCGGATATCGGACTGGCGGGCCACGATCGCTTTCACGAGCTGATTCCCGGAGAGTGCCCGCAGTTCAGAGAGATACTCCGGCACCTCCGGCTCCGGCAGCGGCGCTTTACCTCCGGTCTTCCCGGCGAGCGCACGTATCGCATCGAGCACACTGCGTGCGGATTCAGTCTCTGCAACACCCTCAGTCGGGATCGCGAGGGCACTGCAGACACCCCGCAGGGCGATCTTATCGTTGGTCTCGAGTACGACCGTCTCCGTGCGGAACTCCATCTTCCCAAGACTCTTCCGGTCGATCTCCTTCGCGGGAACCGGTTTCCGCTGCAGTGTGGCGACCAGATGCTCCGAGGCACAGAGGGCAATGAGCGCTCCGTCTATCGCATCCCTCGGCCACCCGAACGGCGGAGCGTCGAGCGCGTTCCGGATCTCATTGCCGGTCTTTGGACCCGAGTGCAGCCGGTGCAGGATCTCTTTGCAGACCGGATGCTCCTCAGTCGCCCGGGCAAAGCCGATCGTCTCAAGCGGAGCTTTTGCATCTGCTTTTACCCGGGGGATCACCCGGTCCCAGCCGACGGCATCCGCATCGCTGAACCGCGGAAACATCCGGAGGATCGAGTTCTGCGCCGCGTCGCGGACTGCTTTGACCAGATCCGGGCAGTCAACCGGGCTCCCGCCCCCGGGATACAACTTCGTGTTCGCAAGAATGGATGTGATATACTCCGTGAGTTTCGTTTCGTGGTTCCTGCACTTTGCCTCGATATTGGTTC
>MPOY01000177.1 GCA_001896715.1 Methanoculleus sp. EBM-46 | reverse complement strand
TCCCTCAAGTAGAGGCCAAGAGAATTCTGAGGTAAGACGCTGCCTCTCTCAAGTGCATTCAACATGTCTTCCAGCGATGTCGTATTTGAGTAGTGACTTTGATAGTAATCCTCCATTTCATCGAATCGCTTTTCAAGTTCCGTGATTGTCTCCTGATCAACCTTCATACTTCCGGCTTTAATGAACCACGGGATGAAACGGTCGTTAAATTCCCCTTTTGAGTTGTTCACGAAATTCTCTATCTTACCTTTTACTCTCAATTCTCCACTGACTTCCGAATAACTTTCGGCAACGATAATCTCATTGAATCCTCCAAGATAGATCCATGTTTCACCGTTCTCAACATGTATTGCATAGTCCTTGTTGTTATACGTTTCATCATAAACTCCATCTCCATTTGTATCGACCCGTATTGTTTTTCTTCCGGTCCATGAACCTGTCAAATCTAGATTCGAATTTTCATACCAGATCTCACCATTGAAAATCGGTCCGTAAATGGAAAGATCGCCGGAACCAGGAGGAATAGTCGCTATCATTCGCAATCCACCATTTCCGGCCCCTCCTTGACCTGTCGAACCCAGGAAAGTAGGGCCATATATTACTGAACCGGGAAACCACTGAGCTGTTGAGTTGCTTTCTAAGACAAACCTCGACCAGTTACTGAAATACCTCGGGCTTATGACACCCCAAAAGTATGATTTCATGGCTCCGTTTGAAGTAATAACCACTGCTAGATAAGTGTTTGGCGAAGATTTGTCAGGAATCATTACCAGGTCTTCGAAGGTTCCGTCTGTCAGCTCTTCAAAGATGCTTCTGAGATCACTTCCGGGTTTGAAGAATCTGTCTTGAGAAAACCTGCTGAATAGTGTATTCCATGACTGGTTCTCTAGCGTATTGTTATCGAAGAGACTTAAGAAAGTCTCAAGGGATGAGGGGGTCGAAATCAATGAAATGTAAAAGCTGTTCGTAGATAAATTCAAAAAACTTTCTTCCGCGAACTTTTTTCTCAGATAGCCATAATTGGCATAAAACACATTTCCCGCATCTACTTGCAGCTGGGATTTACTGATATTCTGAAACAGTTCCGAAGTAGTAGAAGAGGTCCTGTTGAGAAGTGCAACAGCTATTATCGTAATGGAAGCCATTATTATCAACGACAGAGGCAGCACTAAACCTTTTCTCATATAGTCCACTCTCCTATTGTTGCTGTACCACAGCTGTATATGTCGCTCCAGAGCTCGTATGATATACGTTCATTATGACTATTGCACTTTCGAGTTTATCCAGTAATTCTGATGAGACCCCCATATCTGTCAGCTTATCAAAAAAAGAATCGTTCACTGTAATCTGAATATCCTGGTTTTCTATACTTCCTGAAACCCATTGATTGACTATCTGGTACCTGACCAGAGTAAAATCCCTCATTTTGCTTTTCGACTTGTTCAGAGTGGAGTGTATTGTGATAAACACCTGGAATAAAGTCACTATAATCATTGCTACCACTGCAAGCGTGATCAGCATTTCCATCAGTGACAGACCCTTTTTCATGATTTATGCCTCACTTCACGTTAATTAGCTTTACAGAAGATCTATGAATCTCAACTCCACCTGGAGTGGTCAGCGTTATTTTGTAGAAAACCGATCCGCCCCCAACAGATTCGAACTCGACATCTACATTATTGAAGGGTGTTGTAGAGAATATTACTCTTTCACCACTCTCCAGAGTAGAGTCAATTATCTCAAGAGAGTCATCCCCATCAGTGAAATCCACCTGCTGAGTGACCTTTTCCCATATTTTGAGTTTTTCATCATTAAAGTAGAACTGTTTCGTGACCTTTCCAGTCACGAAAGGTATCGAAACCGTATATCTCAAACCCCTAGCCGGCGAGCTTTCGCTCTCCTTTATAAGAGTGATCTTTCCTATATTAGGACCGGCTTTTGATAGCTCAGTCTGTATTATACTGTCAACTTTGAAGAGCTCGGAATACTTTTCGACATTATTGAGAGCTACCTGGGATCTTTTAGATAAATCTACATATAGCAAGAGTACCGCGGACAGCACGACGGTGAAAACAATCATAACTATAGTCAGTTCCAGTAAAGAAGTTCCCGTTTTTCTTTTCAT
>MPOY01000470.1 GCA_001896715.1 Methanoculleus sp. EBM-46 | reverse complement strand
TTTCGTCGGGATAAGACTCCCCACTCGATAGAGGGTGAAATGTTCGGAGCCAGGGCGATATGTTCGAGGTCGAACTCCGAACATTTGGCCACGAGCTCCGAACATTTGCCGGGGGAACTCCGAACATCTGGTCACGAGCTCCGAACATTCACGAGACGGGCCGGCGAAGGTCGCCGGGAGCGGTGGTGCTGCCGATCTTCATCGCCGGGCGCGATGGGGTTCACTCCCGGAGATACCTTCCCCCGACCGGCACGAACCGCTCGGGTTTCTTCACCGAATCGTACTCCCGGATATCCTCGAGTTCGAGCGCCATCCAGGGGCGTTTCTTCGGTTCGTCTTTCCTGACCCGGACCCCCTGCCACCGCCCCTGGCCTTCGACGTAGGCCTTTGCCTCCTCTCTCGTCAGGAAGACCGCGTCGCCGAAGGTATCGAAGAAGGCGAAGGGGTCGTCGTCGATGACGATCCGCTTGATCGCCGCCTCCCCGACGTAGCCGGTATCCTCGTGGGACTGGTAGAAGACGAGTTTCATGCCGCTCCGGAGCTCTTTGAAGACGGTGGCCGGCTTGATGAAGACGGTCTTGCCGTCGGCAAAGAACCGGGGCATGAGGCGTTTTTGGACAGGGAAGGTGACGCCGGTGATGGTGGGCATCGGTTATGCCTCCACGCCGGCCCGCCGGAGGATGAGGCGGTAATCTTCCTCGGGGATCTCGCGCATGGCCACGCGGAGGTGGCCGGACCACATCTTCTTGTTCGTTATGAACGCGAGGTCCTCGATCAGGGGTTTGAACTCGAGCGGTTCGGGGAAGACCGCCACCGGCCGGACCCTCATGCGGCAGGGGAAGACCTCGCCGCCCATATGCGGCGGGGTGGCGAAGAGGTGGGTGTGGTCCTCGTAGGGTTCGGCAACGACCTCGTAGGCGCCGGTTATGGCGGAGGGGAGGATGGCGTCGCCCTCCCTCTCCTGCCGGATGTAGACGAGTATGGTGTCGCCGGGCTTCACCCGGTGCAGGAGGTTTTTGTTCCGGCGGGGGACTCCCCAGATGTGCTTCGTATCGAGGATCTTTGCGTTCTC
>MPOY01000469.1 GCA_001896715.1 Methanoculleus sp. EBM-46 | reverse complement strand
GTGGGCGGGACCTCTCCTGGATCGCCGGCTGCGCCTCTACCGAAGCGCTGCTGCACCCGGGGTGGTCGGTGGCGACCGATCTTCCCCCGCTGCCGGAGGCTGAGGAGCTCCCGGAGGGGCGGTCCCGTGAGGGGAGAGGGCAGCCGGTCGGCCACCCCAGCCCGCCCGAGGATGAGCCGGTAGTCTTCCCGGGGGATCTCGCGCATGGCGATGCGGAGGTGGTCGGACCTTCATGCGGCCGGCGGCCGACGTCGCGGGTCTTGCGCGGCGGGAGAGGATATCTCTGTTACGACTGTCTCAAGACGGCGAAGCGGCCGGCGAAGGGAGGCTCTCGAGCGCTACATCGAGCGTCCCCAGGAAAAAGGTGGGGGGATTCCCCACCCGGGATCTGAAAAGCGAACGAGTCTGATGATCGAGGGGGCTCAGCCTTTACCGACCGCCAGGTAGATGGCTGAAGTGCGTGACGGCGGGATCGGGAGTCCATCCTCCCGGAGCCCCTCGATATGGAGTTCAATCGCTTCATGCATCCGGTCTTCCGCTTCTTCGCGGGTCGCTCCGGTCGCCACGCACCCCGGCAGATCCGGGGAGTAGGCCGAGTAGTTGCCGTCGGTCTGCTCGACTATCACAAGGAATCGATACATTATTCACTCCTCTCTTTCAGCCCTGCCTGTTTGAGGATACTGTTCAGCGTTCCCGGAGCAAGAAGATCTGCCGGGTGCCCGGCGAGAGTGATCCTGCCGGACTTTGATGGATGCTTGTACTGCCGGTGGCTGCCCCGGGTTGCCACAAGATACCATCCGTCCGCTTCGATCATCTTTATGCAGTCTTTCACTTTCATTCTTTCCCTGCCGCTTTACCGTGTGGGCGATCGAAACCTCCGGGGGCCCGGGTGGCCATCGTGTCACGCACCCTGTATGAAACAGTGTATGATGGTACTCATATCCCTTGCGTTATCCTCTGCGCTGCATGCCTCATCGATCGAAGACCGTCCCGCTGCCGTTCCCTGACCCGGCTTCGAGCACCGCCGTCTCTTCACGATCCGGTCGAGAAAGGACTTTTGATGAGGGGTGAGTAGGGCCGGTCTGCCGCCGCCGGAGTTCCGGCAGAACGGCGAACAGTTCGTCCAGGTTCTATGGCGTCCTGAGCGAGACCGGATCATAAGCGCCGAACCAGAGGACCTGGTGGGGAC
>MPOY01000355.1 GCA_001896715.1 Methanoculleus sp. EBM-46 | reverse complement strand
AGTTTGTCTTCGGGTCCACAGACGATTATTTTGAACGATGGTTTGTATATAACTTCCCTAGTCACGACGGCTTTGCCTATCTCTCTGCCACCGTTTTTGATCTTTCTGATGGCCCACTGATCTTTCGCCATTCCACAATTGCTTCCGACGACCACGCCATAAGATAGCTCGCGACAGTATTCTTGAGCCTTCATATATTCCTTTCCCAGCGCGGCTCCTATCAGTCCCGTGATGGTTGTGGGAGGCGGGAAGGGAAGCGAGTCCTGGTAGTTCATGGAGTTCGGGTTTCTGAAGGAAGCCGAGAGAGCTTCGAGGGTCACTCGCAGGACTTTCACATATTCACCTCCATAGAGAAAAGCCCCTCGATGAGGGGCTTCAATTTAAAGTTTGGAGAGGTAATTCTTGACTCTGGCGAAGGCCTCGGCAATGGGCAGTACTTGAATATCATCCCTTGTTATAGCTTTGATCTCGCTGGAATCTATGACACCGGTCGTACCGATTATGACTTGCGCCGTCACCGTCGAGTAATTGCTGAGGCTATCCAGGAGTTTTGCGGCATCGACTTTTCCTTTCACATCGCAACTGACCGCTTCAAGGAGGAAGGGGAGTTTGATCGTTTGAAAGGAGAAGACTATGAATTTCGGCGAAATATCCGAGAGGATATTGGTCTGCTTCCCACCGGTCCAAAGAGTCATTAGGGAATCAAGAAGAAGATTGAGCCTTCTATTGCGTTCGGAGGTGGGGATTTCTGTGGCTTTGTCTTTGATCTCAGAGGAGTTGAATTTACCGACTCTATCGAGCTCGATAAGACCTCCGCCCCTCATGAAAGTGGAGTATATTTCGGTTTCTACCATGTTTCCGCCCTTGTCGCTGGCCTTCCTTGTCTTAGTCAGCAGATCGCGGTCTCCGCGGTATGGAAAGAGCGATACGAGCGGGGCGATTCTTACAGGCGATGTTCTTTTGCGGTTGTCTCCGGTAACGGCTATCATGTAGCCGAAGAGGTCATCGTCGATGTAGTTGGCTGGATCTCCAAGTGTTGTCTCGACTTCTCCATCGACCGGTGTCGAGAGAGGCTCCCCCATCTCTGCAAGTCTCTCTCTTATACCGTGGCGCTGACACTGACCGGAGATGTAGTTCAGCGCGCTGCCTTCGGGAGTGATGATTTTCTTGGCCGTTTGAATGTTTCCTTCTGTGAAGCCCGCGTTGGGATTGCCCATCGAGATTTTGCTGAGTGAACCCCATGTCAGGCACTTAACCTGCAACTTTTTCACCTCCATTTTTCGAGGATGCATATTTTCTTGCAAGGTACTTGTTAACCGCGAAGATTACTAGAAGAGCTTTGGGTTTTTTCCAGCTGTCCTCGCTCAGGATTCTTATGAACTCTTCGGGAATGGTGATCTTCCAATCTTCTTTGGCATACTTGAATTCCAGATCCGAAAGCGTAAGTAGAAGATCTTCGAGAGACCGGCTGTTGCGCAGAGAGTAGAGGTCTCCAAAACTATCGGCTTCGAAAACGGCGTTCCCGACGATCTCTCCGGCTTTCTTGCAGAGATCTATCGTTTCCTGATCCAAGCCATTCACTCCTTTCACTGTATTTGTTGCGACGATCATTTCATACAAATATCTTATGGATCTCTCCAGTTCGAATATCATGAACTGGAGCCTCTCTTCGACCGGTTTGAAGGTCAGTATCATTCTGGCCATCTCTTCACGCATAGAAGTGTCTACGAGTGGTTGTTTTATCACAACGAAGGAATCCATGAAGGCCGAGAAATCACCTCCAAGGGACTCGTTGGTTTTCAGGAGTTCCATGAGTTCATCGACATTCTCGAAGGAATCGAAGCTCAGAAAAGTGTTCGTGTTCCCGTTGCTTGAGACCTGCATTGTTCTGTAAGTCGCCCGGGGAATGAACCGGGTCTTTTCAAACAGCGTATTGAACACGAGTATAAGAGACTCGAAGGGTTTTACCGGGAAGAATTTTGCCCTGACTTTCATGTTGCTCCAGCCACCGGCTTCGGAGATATCCTTCATCCATCTGTAGGTTTTGTCAGTCTCTTCAAGATCTTTTCCCTGAGGGAACAGGTAGGTTATGACGTACTCCTGACCTTCTCTGTATGATGTATAGAACAGCGCCAATCCGGACATGATTCCCAGAAACAGGCAGTCGAGACATATTTCTCCGCTTGCCGAACCGTGACTGAAAAAGCTCTGGAAGTTTTCTACCTTCACGGCAAGGGGGTCGGCGAGAAGGGAGAGTTTCTCGAGAGTCGAGACGCGTGAAGTGCAAAAGCTGCAGACTTTGCCGCCAGGCTTTTTCTCTTCCAGAAATTTTTCCAGTTTTTCAATCTGGTTGTACTGTTTCAAGAATGGCCTGACGTTTGGAGCCCAGGGCTTTCCGTTTTTATTGAGGAGTTCGGGAAGGGCTCTGGCGAGTATTTCCTTTTTTGAGCAGGAGGTTTCCAAGGTATCGCCCCTGATTTGAATATCAGGGGCGAACTTACGTATGGCTATTGCTCCGGCCTGTTGCCAGAAGTTCCGGGTGAGAATTTTCATGATTTCACCTCTGTGGCTAGTCGTTGTCTTCACAGTTGCTGCATACGTTTCTTCCGTTCTGAATGAAGCAACCACCGCAATCGCAAAAGGCTCCCTTGCACCAGCATGTAGCGCACGGATCGCCTGGAAGGTCGCAATCGTAGTTGTCATCGAATGCTAGCTCTTCATCGTCGAAATCGAATTCGGGCAAATTATCACCTCCTTCCTTCGGGTTTCTTTTGACTAATGCGAAGGTTCAGAAATTGTAATTCTGAGATTTGAGCCCGCTGGTGATGAAGTTGTTGAGATTCTCAACGGAGTCGAGAAGTATTTTCCAGGAACT